>CAUBWQ010000062.1 GCA_958439775.1 uncultured Collinsella sp.
CGCACGTACAGCTGATCACCAGCACAGCGACGGCGGAGGTGAGCGCTTCGTTGATGCTTCCGGTCAGTGCCATCCACGCCGCAAAGGTCACGGCCGAGATCACGAACACCACGGGCACGAACACGCCGGCGACCTTGTCGGCCATACGGGCGATGGGCGCCTTGGTGGCGTTGGCGTCCTCGACGAGCTGGATAATCTTGGCGAGCGACGTGTCGGCGCCCACACGCGTGGCACGGAAGGTAAACGAGCCAGTGCGGTTGACGGTGGCGGCGTTGACGGTGTCGCCGGCGGTCTTTTCCACGGGGATGGACTCGCCGGTGAGCGCACTCTCGTCCACGGCCGAAGCGCCCTCGAGTACGACGCCGTCGACAGGGATGGACTCGCCGGGGCGCACGCGCAGTACCTGGCCGGGAAGGATGTTGTCGACGTCGACGGTGGCCTCGCTGCCGTCCTCTGCCACGACGGTCGCAGTCTTGGGCGCCAGGTCGATCAGCGCCTCGATAGCGCCGCCGGTTTTGGACTTGCTGCGCGTCTCGAGATATTTGCCTACGGTGACGAGCGACAGGATCGTGCCTGCGCTCTCAAAATACAGGTTGTCCATGCTCGTCATCATGGCCTCGTGGACCTGACCCGCGGCTAGCTGGTCGGCCATGATGAACATGGCGTAGAGCGACCAGGCGATGGACGCAGTGGCGCCCACGGCGATGAGCGCGTCCATGGTGGGCGCGCCGTGCACGAGCGACTTGAAGCCGTTGATAAAGTACGCGTCGTTGACGTAGACGATGGGGATGAGCAGGACGAGTTCGGCGAGGGCGAGCGTCATGCTGTGGACGTGGTCCGTGAAGATGCCGGGCAGCGGCCAACCAAGCATGTGACCCATGCCTATGTAGAACAGTGGGATGAGAAATACGATCGAGACGATGAAGCGGGTGCGCATGGCAGAGGCGGCGGCCTCCAGCTTTTTGGTTGGCGACTCCATATGGGCGGCGCCGGACCTGACTTGCGTGCTGCCGTTTGAGCCGGCGGCACCGGTGCCCGCATCGACGGGCGAGGCCGAGTAGCCCGCGCGGTCGACGGCGGTGCAGATATCGTCGGGGGAGACCTGCGCGGGGTCATAGTCGACCAGCATGGAGCCGGCGAGCAGGTTGACGGCGACGTTTTGGACGCCGTCGAGCTTGCTGACGGCGCGGTCCACGTGCGCCTGGCAAGCGGCGCATGTCATGCCGCCCACGTCGAACTTATCTTGAGCCATGGCTTCTCCTTTCTGTGGTTCGGTGTTGGAATTGTTAACCTGCCGATACTATACACCCATACCCCCGGGGGGTGTCTAGTACAGAAAACATATATGAGATTTCGCTACAGATGAGGGTAGTTAGTTGGCCGATGGCCCGTTCCAACCAAACATCTCAATCTGTAACATCTGGACCGGTTTTTGAGCCATAGCTGTTACAGATTTAGACGAACATTTCAGCCGAAAACTAACGTCTCGATCTGTAACAACTAGACCCCGTTTTGCCGAGTATTTGTTACAGATCGAGACAAACAGTTGGTAGAAAACTCAATGTCTCAATCTGTAACATCTGGCGGGAAATATGACTTCTAACTGTTACAGATCGAGACAGACTGCCCGGGGTCAACTCAAATGTCTTGATCTGTAACATCTAGAGAGGTTTTTGACCCCTTACTGTTACAGATTGAGATGTTGTCTCGCGGGGTTGGGGTTTGTCTCGTTCTGTAACATCTAGACCCGTATCTGCCGAGCTAGTGTTACAGATCGAGACAATTGCCGGGGAGGGGTTCCGCCACGGCAAGATATCCGCTCCCTGAAGATACCTGCTCCCTAAATACAAAACCCGGGGATCACGCAGGTCCGCTTCTTGGAGGTGTCCGCTGGGGTCGCGTATGTGAACACGTCGCCGTTGTGTCCCACGCGGTTTATGTAGAGCGTGCCTTCGCTCTCCGATGTGTCGGGGCTCACCGTGCGCTCCCACCAGCAGGTGTCCTTGCCCTTCCACTGGCGGACCATCGTCTCGTTCGTGGAATACGGGCTTACCTTGAGCTCGCGGAAGAGCTGATACTCCTTGCCCTCGCCGTTGTAGATGTCTGCCAGGTAGTGATAGTCCTTGGCAAACGAATCGGGCGGTTGCGTACCGCACAGCTCGACCATGGCGGGCAGCCAAAGGGTTGCGGGCAACTCGCTCAGACACGATGCACTGTTGGCGGCGCCAGCGTTATTCGAGATCTTTTTGACAGATTTGATGAGTGCGCGCAACTCGTTGGGCAGCAGCTTAAGGCCGTCGCCGTTGAGCCATTCCCGCAGCTCGCAATCTGCCCAGCCGGCGCTCGGCGGTTCAGCCGCAGCGTTGCGCTCGGCAATACCCGCATCGAACATAAACGTCAGTCCGGCCTTGCCCGTCCCGTCCAGAAGCTCGTCGTGGCGGATGCCCACGAGCTGCGCGCCGACGTGCAGCCCATTGGTGAGCTTCACGCGCTTAGTGCATGGATAGGGGATATGCCCGTTGTCATCGAGCAGATGATAGCGCTTGGCAATCTCGCGTGCCTCGCTACGGGTCTCGGCGGCCTTAATCTTGAGCGAAATCTCCTGCAGCTGATCCCAGGTGTAGTCGTCAAGCGAACCGCGGATGCCGTCAAGGTAGTCGGGGATGCCAAAGCCATGGGTTGCCGCCCCGATAACGCTGAGCCCCGCAACGGCTGCGATAGCGCCGCCGATAATAAAGCGGCGGCGGGTCATGGCATCGTGACGGGCCTGATTCAGGATCTCTCGTGCGCGCTCGCCGGCGACGTCGACCTTAAGGTGCGTGCCAGAATCGATATCAATCGCGGCCTCGTCTCCTGTGCCTTCGCGGCCCTCGGATTCGGCATCGGTGAGGTATGCCGAGAGCACCTCGAGCATCTGCTGCTCGGTGGGACGATCGCACTGCTCGACTGAGAGACCCTTCATGATGATTTGGACGAGCGCTTCATCGCCCTCGCAGCGCGGCTCGAGCGGTGCCGGCTTGGTCTTGGTCTTTACGAGATAGAACGAGCCGGTTGCAGCGGCGTCCGTCGACTCAAAGTCAAACGGTTTGCGACCGCTGTAGAGCTGGTACAGAATGCTCGAAAGCGCATAGACGTCGATTGCCGGCGAACGGCGAAGGGCCGCGATGCCTTCGATATCCTGCGTGAGCATCTCGGGCGCGGCGTATGCGGGCGTGGCAAAGCGCCAGATGTCGGCGCGCCGGGTGATCGTGTCGTCGCCGAGAGCCATGGTCGCGGAGCCCATGTCGATGAGGCAGGGGTCAAAGGAGGAATCAGCAATCTGCTGCTCGAGCGTTCGGCTGGTGGTGCGGAACATGATATTGGCAGGCGACAGGTCGCGATGGATGACCGGATTCACGAGGCCTTGGGTCATCAAGAGCGCACGAAGCACGGCGTTTCCGACGGCGGCGACCATCTGGGTGGTCAGCCCGCCCGAGGCGTCGTGCGGAAGCAGGGGCAGCGCCTGCTTGAGTGAGGTGCCCTCGACCCACTCCATGAGGATGAGCGGGTCGTCCTCGCACGATCCGTAGCCATAGACGCGCGGAAATCCGCGCAGGTGCGAGACGGTACACAGATGACGGTACTCCTCGAACAGCGCAGCGGTGTTGGCCAGGTGCGCGGCCGATTGCTCGGCGGAGCGGTCGGGGGCTTGGCCGGAAAGGATGGCGTTGTCCTTGAGTAGCTTGACGGCAAAGACCTCGCCGCTCGTGTTGGTCGCGCGCAGCACGTGCCCGATGTTGCCGTTGTTGCGGTGGGCCGTCTGGAGAATAAGCGTCATAAACCGACGCTTGGCGTCGTCCTCGGCGCTGGGGTCGACCGCCACGGCGGTATCGAACGTATCGAGACGGATGAGTTTGTCGCCATAGGCGCTATCGGTAGTATCCATGGCGTTCCTTTGTCTGGCATGGGTTGCCGCGCGTATACGTGAGCAGTGCGGATATCGGTAAAGTACCATGATAGCCGCACTGCCCACGTATACCGCTGAGCATTGTCGTTTACGACGCAGAAGGTAGAAGACGAAAGACGGACGGCGACCGTCTTTCGATCGCCGTCCGTGCTAGTCCACAATGACGAGAAATGTCGTGTAGAGACCCAGATGGAGCCTGTCGCTGTTTTCGATTTCCACTGGGGGATAGATCTTGCCGGGCTCGCGTTGGTCGCGCGGCGGCTCAATCACAATATCGCCGTCGCCTGCACCCGATTCGAGTACCGTGCCGTTGGTCGATCCAAGGCCCTGGGCGTACCAGTGCTCACCCTCAAGCCAAATGCGAAGATGCTCGCGCGATGCGTCGGCGCCCACATCGGTGATGCTGGGCGAGGTTTTGGGCAAAGAACCAATCACGGTGCCGCGCGGATCGCGTGTGAGGGGATGGATTTGCATGTCGGCGCAGTTGTCGGCATGGGTTCTGAGCAGACCGAGGTTGGGGGCGACGGTGCGCGGCTGCTCCAGGCTGCTCATAAAGCCACGTCCGACGGTAGTTTCGGTGGTGCCAAAGTGCCCGCCCGTCTTGCTGTCGCAAAAGCGCTCGACGGTGGCCACGCCCTGAACGGGATCGGCGAGCGCCCCCGTTGCCACAAAGAGCATAAGGTAAAGCGTGCTTTTCTCGCGCACGGCATTGCCGTCAAAGTTGTCGATGCGATTGAGGGCATTTGCATATAGGCGGCTGTCCAGCTTGTAGCTGGCGAGAGCCGACATCATTTCGTTGGCGGCCGGACCGCGATAGTGCTCGGCGATTGCCTGATAGGCGGACTCGCCGCCGCCGAGCTTGCTGCAGATTGCCGCGGAAAGGTTGAGCGTGGTGACGGTAAAGTCGCTGTAGATGGCGGGCGCGCACTGGTCAGGCTTGCGATGAACGATGTAACGGGTGAGATACGAGCGGTTGGAAGAGCATTTCTCGAGCAGGGTGCTGCCGAGATAAGAGTTTCCATTGATGAGCATTCGGGCGATCTCGAGATGTTTAAGACCGCCGAACGAGCGAATATCGTTATAGAGGACCGAGCAAGGCGTCTCTGCTGCCACGGATACCTCCTTTGATTGCTTCCTAGCCAATATGGCGATAGGAATTAATGGCCCCCGGTGGGCGACGTATTAAATGGCTGCGCAATATATAGCGTAACCAAAGCAACATTATAGGCCACATGTTCGAAATTGCAGGAAGCCTGAGAGATTTGGTTTGGACTGGACGGAAATCCCCCTCTGTCTTGATCTATAACAATTAGGGCCGATTTTGCTCGGCAACTGTTACAGATTGAGACGTTTGTGAACCGTGTCGACCGTTTGTCTCGATCTGTAACACGTAGAGGAAGATTTGCCCTGTAGATGTTACAGATTGAGACAATCAGCCGGGCTCACCTCGTCCGCCTCGTCATCTGTGGTTTACGTGGGGGCATGCGAAGCACGGGTATACTAACCGGCGGCGAATCTGCTCCATCGCTTAGAGCTGCTGCGTCTGGACGGCGCGTGATAGGGCTGCCAAAGCGATCGCCAGCGTGCTGAGCAACGTCCTCTCTGTGCGCACCCGTTTTTGTATGTATTAGCGCACTACCAAGCACGCCCGCGCGGCCGCATGCCGTGCCCATTGCGCGTGCAGATAAGGAACAACAACATATGCGTAATTCTGTATCTGACGTCACCGACGCCGAGATTCTGGACGAGACCCGCGAGGCCATGACCCAGGCTGCCTTCGATGCCGCCGATGAGGCCAATGCCGCCCAGGCCGTCGAGTCCGCTACCGAGAGCCTGCCCGCCTTTGACGAGCTGGGCCTCTCCGACGAGATGCTTCGTGCTATCGAGAACCTGGGCTACACGGCGCCCACGCCCGTGCAGGCCGGCTCGATCCCCGTAGTGCTCGAGGGCCGTGACCTGCTTGCCGCCGCTCAGACCGGCACCGGCAAGACGGCTGCCTTTTTGCTGCCGACCATGAACAATCTGGAGCACATCGCTCCTCCCAAACCCGTGCGCGAGCGCGGCGGCCGCAACCGCCGTCGCGGTGTTAAAAAGCCCGAGGGCAACGGCCGCGGCCCCGTGATGCTCGTCATCACCCCCACGCGCG
>CAUBWQ010000063.1 GCA_958439775.1 uncultured Collinsella sp.
CCTGCAACGCCGTGACCTCGATTGTGGGCGGACGCGTGATGGACGCCCGTGGCGCATGGCCGCTGCTGCCGGTCGGTTTTGCCCTGATTGCCGTGGGGCAGACTGCCATCTCGATGACGGCGGCAAGCATGAACATCGGCGTCGTCGTGGCGCTGACCGTTGTGGTGTATGCCGGAGTCGGTTTGGTGCTGAGCCCCTCGCAAACGGCCGGCTTGGAGACGCTACCCGCCGCTGAACATCCTCACGGAACGGCATTGCTTAACACGTGGAATATGATTGCCGCATCGTTTGGCCCGTCGCTGTTTATCGGTCTGCTCTCGAGTTCTGCTGCGACCGCCGGCGCCGCTGGCGCTGCGACAGACGTTACCCAGGCGATTGGATTTGCAGCTGCCGTGCGTGTAGCGGCTGTAATTGCCGTGGTCGGGTTCGTGGCGTCGCTGGTGTACGCTCGTCGCGAGTCACACATGTCGCATTAATGTGTGCACATAGATTCTGCAGCTAGATTGGATGGCGACACCATAAACTAATGGACGTTTTGCCGAGAGGCATGAATGTTTAAAGCGCAAAGAGTGCGCGACGGGCCCCGCGAATGGGGCGATGATGCTCGAGAGGGCCAAGAAGGAGTCTCATGTCCGAGAACGAAGAGATCATGAACGAGACCATGGCTGCCGAGGTCGAGGCAGTCGAGACCGTGGAGACCGAAGCTGCCGAGGTTGAGGCTGCTGACGAGGTTTCCGCCGAGGAGGAGGCCGAGGTTGTCGAGGCCGCCGTTGATTACGATGACGAAGAGCTGATGGACAAGATGCAGAAGGCCGCCCGCCTGCTGCGTAGCCGTCGCTTTGCTATTTCCAAGGAGGAGGAGGCCAAGGCCGAGCGCATGGCGAACATCGAGCGCGCCATCAAGCTTCTTGACCTCAAGCCCAAGATGGAGCAGAAGGAAATGTCCGACTTGCTGGGCATGCGCCTTCGTGAGCTCGATGGCCTGATGGCTGAGGCCGAGGCTGCCGATCTGGTCGGCCGCATCGACGACGCCGAGGGCGATATGCGCAAGATCGTCGTCTTCGCTGCCGAAGATGCCGCTGAGGGCCTGGTCGAGCTTGCCAACAAGAAGGAGAAGCTCCTGCCCGAGCTTTCTTACGAGGAGGCCACCGAGCTGATGGCCGCTCTCGATAAGGTTATCGCTCCGCTCGTCGCCATGGGCCTGGACGAGGATCGCGGTCCTCGCGGCGGCCGTGACGACCGTGGTGGCCGTGGCGGCGACCGTGGCGGTCGCGGTGGCGATCGCGGTGGCCGCGGCGGCTTTGGTGACCGTGGCGGCGACCGTGGCGGTCGCGGCGGCTTTGGTGGCAACCGTGGTGGCTATGGCGACCGCGGCGGCAACCGTGGCGGCTTCGGCGGCAACCGTGGTAACGACCGCGGCGGTCGCGGTGGCGATCGTGGCGGCCGCAACGGCGGCGGCTTCCGCGGTAACCGCTTTTAGGGGTTACGCGGTTCTACGAACCGCGTAACTAGTTGACGCTGCGCGCCCACCAGAGCGACAACTTGTCATTCAAAGAGGACGGCATGACCAGAAGGTCTATGCCGTCCTCTTTTCATGCCAATTTGTTCGCTCTGGTGGGCGCTCGCTGTCGGTGCCAAAACATCGGCATTGCCATGATCCAAGGTAGTCATTGGGGACGTTCTTAAACGACTACATAGCATGAGAGTGGATAATCTCCCGGTTTGAGTCTGCATTCAAGCTCAAAGTGGGAGATTATCCACTCTCATTTGCTATGCGTCCGAAAATCCACGCTCGTTTGTTTTCTGCCTACATTTGGAGGAAGAGCTCGTGGAGGCGGGTGTCGTCGTCGAGCTCGGGGTGGAAGGTGACGCCGAGCTGGTTGCCCTGGCGGGCGGCGACGATGCGCCCGTCGACTTTCGCTAAGGCCTTGGCGTCGCCGTGGACCTCGACGATGCGGGGCGCGCGGATAAACGTCAGCGGCACTTCACCGTCGATGTCGGCTACCTGTCCCTTGGTTCGAAAGCTGCCGAGCTGTCTGCCGTAGGCATTGCGCTCGACAAGTACATCCATGGTTGCCAAACGCGGCGTGCCCTTATCGTCATGGGCGGCAATGTCGTGAGCCAGTAGAATCAGGCCGGCGCAAGTGCCCAGGACGGGCATGCCTTCAGCGATACGGGCACGAAGCTCCTCGAGCATGCCCAGCTCATCAAGCAGCTTCCCTTGAACGGTAGACTCGCCGCCGGGAAGTACCAGACGGTCAAAGTCCTGCTTCAAATCAGCCGCCTGCCTCAGCTCAATACAACGTGCGCCCAGCTCAGATAGCCTTGCCTCGTGCTCGGCAAAAGCGCCTTGGACCGCCAGCACGGCGACCGTCTGGTCTGCATAATCGCTCATGTGCGATCCTTTCTGCCGGACTAGCGCCCGCGCTCCTCCATGATGATCTCGATCTCGTCGGCGTTGATGCCCACCATGGCCTCGCCCAGGTCCTCCGAAAGCTCAGCGATGAGCTTGGCATCGGTGAAGTTTGCCACGGCCTTGACGATGGCGGCTGCGCGCTTGGCGGGGTCGCCGCTCTTAAAGATGCCCGAGCCCACAAAGACGCCTTCGGCGCCCAGCTGCATCATCAGCGCGGCGTCGGCGGGGGTCGCTACGCCGCCGGCGGCAAAGTTCACGACGGGAAGCTTACCGGTGGCATGGACCTCGCGCACCAGCTCGACCGGAACCTGCAGTTGCTTGGCTGCCTCAAAGAGCTCGTCGTCGCGCAGGGCAACAACGTCGCGGATCTGCTTTTGGATCTTGCGCATATGGCGCACAGCCTGGACGACGTCGCCCGTGCCCGGCTCGCCCTTGGTGCGAATCATCGTGGCGCCCTCGACAACACGGCGCAACGCCTCGCCCAGATCGCGGGCGCCGCAGACAAACGGGACGTCAAACTGGGTCTTGTCGATGTGGTAGACATCGTCGGCGGGGGAGAGAACCTCGGACTCATCGATGTAGTCGATCTCGATAGCCTGAAGGACCTGAGCCTCGACGATATGACCGATGCGGCACTTGGCCATCACGGGGATGGAGACGGCCTCTTGAATGCCCTTGATCATCTTGGGGTCACTCATGCGCGAGACGCCGCCTGCGGCACGGATATCGGCCGGGATGCGCTCGAGTGCCATGACGGCGCAGGCGCCTGCCTCTTCGGCGATGCGCGCCTGCTCGGGCGTGGTGACGTCCATGATGACGCCGCCCTTGAGCATCTGCGCGAGCTCGCGATTGAGTTTGACACGATCGGCCTTGCTGGTCTGTTCTGCCATGGTTGCTCCCTTGGTTGGCATGTGCATTGCTTGACGGAATATCCTATCGGGGAGCTGGGTATGGCGAAATACTCAGTTTTCGAGATAATAACAAGGTCAGACTAATACCAGATTGAATGGCTTAATAAGGTCAGGTGATAGGCTCATGCTTGACTACAATTTGGAAAAACGCGGCGAAGCATCGCTCTATGAGTATGTTTACCAGCAAATTCGAGACGATATTGTTGCTGGACGCATTGCGGCGGGGGAGCATTTGCCGTCTAAGCGCGCCTTTGCCAGTCATCTGGGAATCAGTGTCATTACTATCGAAAATGCATATAGCCAGTTACTTGCCGAGGGCTATATTTGCTCAATGCCGCGTCGTGGCTACTACGCTTGCGAGCTTCCGGATGCACCGGTTTTGCCTTCGGCTGCGGAGGGCATCGACCGAGATGCCGTCTCTGTGGGCCCCAGCGTGCATGATGTCAACGGACAGGTCGAGCGATTCGATGCGCTTTCTCCTTCTGCTTTGGAGGCGGCGCGGCTTTGGCAAAGCGCGCTACGGGCGACGCTGGCATCCGAAGACGAGCGCGAAATCTTTTCGCCCGCACCGGCGCAGGGCACTGCTCGGCTGCGACGCGCAATTGCTCACCATCTGCACGGGACAAGGGGTATGAATGTCGACCCCAACAACATCGTTATCGGTGCGGGCGCCCAGCTGCTCGATACCATGTTGGTTCAGTTGCTTGGCGCGGACAAGGTGTATGCGGTTGAGGATCCGGGCTATTTGCGTCTGACGCGTATCTATCAGGCTATGGGCTGCCAAGTTCGACATATCCCGTTGGATGATGAGGGCGTGGACTTGAGCACTCTGCAGAAAAGCGGGACCGATGTCCTTCACCTGATGCCGTCCCATCAGTATCCGACCGGCCTTGTGACGAGCATTGCGCGTCGCTATGCGCTTCTGAGCTGGGCCGCCGAGCGACCAGGTCGGTATCTCATCGAAGATGACTTTGATTGTGAGTTTCGCCTTGCTGGCAAGCCGATTCCTGCGCTCGCATCGATCGATGCCGCCCAGTCGGTTATTTACACCAACACGTTTTCGAAGAGCCTGTCATCGGCGTTGCGTCTAGCGTACATGGTGTTGCCCGATGAGCTAATGGAGCGGTTTAGGCGCAACCTTGGTTTTTACGCCTCGTCGGTTAGCTCTGTTGACCAGGTCGCTTTGGCTCGTTTGCTGGAATCGGGTGATTACGAGCGACATGTGAACCGCGTGCGCGTGCGCGCTCGCGAGGCGCGCGATGGCCTGGCGGCGCTTGTGCGGAAGGCGTTTCCGGCAGGGGAAGTCTCGATCGAGCATGCAGACGCGGGCCTTTACTGTATCGTGGTTGCGGAGCGTGGAACGGGCGGAAGCACTTTTGCATGGGCCCTCACGCGCTCGAGCATCCCTTTTATCGATATTGGTGACTGTTTTTGGTGTGCCGATGGCGCATCTGTCCCTGAAAACTCAACTCAAATTCTTGTTCAGTATGACGATCTGAGTCCAAAAGTGCTAACTAGCTTGGAATTGCAGCTAATGGGGGGGCACTCTGCAACCTAAGTGAGTAGACTTTTAGCACTTTGGCGACCAGGCAGTTTTGTAACAAGCTATCTACCTGCGGTTTTGAAAAGCAGGATGACCGGCCTGCTCGGGATGTTCAAAAAAGTCTACTCACTTGCCGCGCAAAGCTCCTGCATGAGAAAAAATGGGGTTTTCAACAGGGCTTCGTCCAGCTCTCGGCAAGCTTTTGGCCAGTTGGGGAGTGCTGTTGAAAACTTGGCAGTCCGTTCGGCGCCATTTTTGGTGCGTTCGCGCCAATGCGTGACTGACTGGGTTGAAATTCGTGTTTTCCTGTGCCTATGAAGGATTTACTTTGTGACATATCGGCTTTTAGGTACTGGCGTTTGCCTCCTCAAGTCCGCGCTTTGTGTCCGCCGCTTCCACGACCGGAAGAAGACCGGCAGCGATATGATCTCGCCCGCAACCCGACGGCTGCGGTCGCGCTCGGTTTTCCGTTGTATACATTGGTTCGGACGAGAAACAAACGGACTTGTCCAGCCAGCATTAGGCAGCGGCTGTTTCTTGGTGAGCTTCCCAGGGAATCCGTGCTGGAAACGGAGCATGGGTTTTTGATTACGTCTCCTCTACTGACGGCATTCATCATGTCGCGGCACCTGACGGATCTCCAGCTTCTTTTGGTATTGGCGGAGATGTGTGGCTTGTTTGCGGTGTGCGCTCTGCCGGCGGCACTTGAGGCGGAGCTTTCGCGTGCAATTGATTCGGGCGCGATTTCGACAACGTTCGGTTGGGTGCGCTGCCCGTCCGAGGACGGCACCGCCTCAAATTTCTGGCGTCGAGACGCTTTGGTTTTGGGCGGAGACCTTGACCGTTTTTGTTCAGATGTTTGCGGGATGCGTTACGGCAATAGATTTATGGCGGTATCGCAACTCGTTCCATTGGGTGCCGCGTCGCCTTTTGAGGTCGAGGCGTATTTGCTACTTGCACTGCCGCGATCCCTGGGAGGCGAAGGTTTTTGCGACATAGAGCTTAATGTTGAAGTGATGCTAGGCACAAGTGCTCGAGCGATTGTGGGAAAGTCCCGTATATATATCGACCTACTTCTTTCTTCACCGGACGGTAGGCGACAGGTGGCCATTGAATGTCAGGGAAAGGCCTCGCACGGACGCGCAGGGGATGGCTTGCGTGACGCTGACCGCATGACGGCCCTTCAGGCCATGGGCTACGATGTGCTTCTCCT
>CAUBWQ010000064.1 GCA_958439775.1 uncultured Collinsella sp.
GCTCAAAGCCGTACTTGGCCCAAATCTTCTGGGCCTTCTTGTTGGTCAGGCAGAAGTCGATGAACGCCTTGGCCTCGTCGGCGTGCTCGGAGCTCTCGGCGACGGCACCGGGATACACGATGGGCTTGTGCGAGTCCTCGGGGCACACAAAGGCCTCCTCGATGCCGTCGTAGCGGAAGATGTCGGAGCTGTAGACAAAACCCGCCACGCAGTCGCCTGTAGAGACGTAAGACGCAGCGGTGCCGACCTTGTCGGCCAGGGCTACCTTGTCGGCGAGCTCGGGCGCGTACTCGCCGTCGTCGCCCTCGGTACCGGTATAGAGGCCCACGGAAGCCAGCGCCTGGTTGGCGTACTTGCCGGCGGGGACGGTCTTGGCGTCGCCGATGGCAATCTTACCGTCCAGATTCGCGACGTCGGCGATGGCCTCGACCTTAGTATCGGAGCCCTCGGCGCGAATGATCACGAGGTCGTTGACGAACATGTCCTCACGCGTGTCGGCGTCGACGAGCTCGGCGGCCTCGGCGTCATCCATGGTGCCCTTGGAGGCCGTGATAAGCACGTCGATGGCGGCACCGGCGCGCATTTGCTCGACAAGGTCGCCAGACGCCTTAAACTGCGTGTCGGCAAACGTGGTACCGGTCTGGTCGGTGTAGAGCTCCTGAACCTCGGGCAGAGCCTTCTCGAGCGAGTTGGCAGCAAAGACCTGCAGCTCGACGACCTTCTTGGAAGATGCCTTAGCAGAACCGGCATCGGATCCGGCCGGCTCGGACGTCTTGTTGCCCGAGCAGCCGGCAAGGCCAAGGCCGGCGGCAGCGGCAGCAGAAAGCGAGACAAAACCGCGGCGTGAAACCATATCGAACATATTCAACCCTTTCGAACGCTATGCCCGGGCACCCCGCCGCAGGCTTTATTCTGTTACTAGATTATACTTCCGCGCGAATAATGATAATGAGAAATTATTCTCTCTAGAGAATATAGTTTCGAGTTGCCGTGCACCTCGGCGTCGCTTCGGCGGAAAACAAAGGCGGAGCAGCCGTTCAGGTCGCCCCGCCGCAGGTAAACCGCTTATTTGGTATGTCCGCCGCCCGCCGTCATTTGGGCCGCATGCTCCAGCTGATCGCTCACGGCCTCCCAGCTTTCGCGGGCCGCTTTCGTGGATCCCGGAAAGTTGATGACAAGCGTATGCCCACGCTGCATGCACACGGCGCGCGAGAGCATAGCGCGGCGCGTCTTGGTCATGGAGTACGCACGGATTGCCTCTGCAATACCCGGCACATCGCGGTCGCAGACGGCACGCGTCGCCTCGGGCGTCACGTCGCGCATCGAAAGTCCCGTGCCGCCACAGGTGAGCACGACATTGGCGTGGCACTCATCGGCAGCTTCCACAATGGCATCACCGATCTCGCTGGCGTCGTCGCGCACGACCACATGTGAGACGACCGTCCAGCCCTGCGCCTCGATAAGTTCCTCGAGTGCGGCTCCAGCCTCGTCCTGAGCAAGATCGCGTGTATCCGAGCACGTCACGATCGAAATCTTCAACTCCATAGTCTTCCTCCTACAACACCGTGCCCTCGGGCAGGTCGACACGCACGACATCCACGACGTCGCCCGCCTTGAGCTCGCACGGTCCTTCGTCAATACGCAGCAGGCAGTTGGACCGCTGCATCGTGCCGAGCAGCGCCGAATTCTGCGTCTTGGCCTCGGTCACCGGATTGCCTGAAAGCCCTAGGTAGGGCTTGCCCCCGCGCAAGCCAAACGTGATGGCCTTGCCCGGACGCATCGAGATGCGATCAAACAGCACCTCGCCCTCGCGCCGGACGAGCGCCGTCACGTAGTCGTAATCGCCCGCCGAGGCGCCGCCGCTCGTAATGACAAAATCGCACTCTCGCGTGGCGCGATGCACCAGCTCGCCAATCGCCTGCTCATCGTCGGGCGCAATACCGTAGAACACGGGCTCGGCGCCGGCATCGAGCGCCTCGGCCATCAGCGCCGAGGAGTTGGAATCGCGAATCTGACCGCGCGCCGGTACCTTACTCGGTGCGACCAGTTCCGTGCCCAGCGAGATGATGCCCACACGTGGGGCAGCGTGCACCTTCACGCTCGCGTATCCGGCGCTTGCCAGCAAGCCGGCGCCCGCCGGAGCCACGACCTCGCCGGCATGCATCACAACATCGCCGGCATGGGCCTCCTCGGCAGCAGAGCGAACGTTCTCCCCTACCTTGGCCGGCGCCGAAAAGCGAACGTGCGAGCCCTCGTTGCCGTCACCATCGAGTACGTCGACGATCTCGTACTTCACCACGGCATCGGCACCTTCGGGCACCGGCGCGCCCGTCATGATGCGGACGGTCTCGCCCGCGCCGATTGTGCCCTCAAAGACATGGCCCGCGGCCTCGTGTCCTACGACGGAGAGCGTCACCGGAGTGTCACCGGCGGCCGCAGCAAGATCGGCTGCGCGCACGGCATACCCGTCCATGGCGCTGTTGGCAAACGGCGAGATGTCGATATCGGCCACCGCGTCCTCGGCCAAGGGAAGACCGGCGGCCTGCCACACGGGAATCTCGACGAGATCGGTCGGAGCAACGTGCGACAGGACAATCGACTGTGCGTCATCCAGCGGAATGAGTTTCTCTGCCATATGCACCTCTTAATGTCACGGCGCACAACAGGGGCGCCGATTCTTTATGCTTGTCTCAGTATAATCCCCCGACGCACGACCGCGACTCGGCCTGTACCCGCAAATACACCTGTCGGTTGTAGGCCGCGAAACAGAATGGAAACCAACCCACCGGCTCGTCGCGTTTACCGCGTTTTATAATGCTTGCGTTGCAACCTAAAAGAGGAACGTATGGCTCATAACGACAAAACCGAAAGCGCAAACAAAGCGCAGGATCATTCCCAGCCGCTCGACGATGGCGGCTTTTTCTCCCTGAACGACGTCATCACGGCAGGCAGGCATCAACTTACCCGCTCCGAGCATCTCTTGGCTGCCGACACGCGCCGCAACGCCCGCAACCTACTCGCGAGCGCCAAGTTGCTCGCGCTCGTCGTCATTGTCTCGCTCGCCATGGGCGTTGCCGCTTGGGCGTTTTTGACCTCGCTGAATATCGCGACCGATTATCGCGAGCACCATGCGTGGATTTACGCGCTGCTTCCCGTTGTGGGCGTTGCCACCGCATGGGTGTACAAAAACCACGGTCTTGCCGCCAAACGCGGTAACAACCTGGTCATCGACTCCGCTCTGGGCACACGCCTCATCCATATGCGCATGGCCATCCTCACCTTCGTCTGCTCCACGCTCACGCACCTCACCGGCGGCTCGGCCGGTCGCGAGGGAGCTGCGGTGCAGATTGGCGGCACCATCGCCAGCAACATCTCGAGCCTCGCCCACCTCAAAAAGCATGACCACCACGACCTCATGCTCGCCGGCATCTCGTCGGCCTTTGGCGCCGTATTCGGCTCGCCCCTTGCCGGAGCTTTCTTTGGCATGGAGATGTGCTTTATCGGCAAGATCGACTACACCGCGGGCATCTACTGCCTGGTCGCCTCGTTTACCGGCTACTTTACATCACTCGCCCTAGGTACCGAGTACGAAGCGAATGTCATCGCCAGCGTTCCCAACATGACACCACGGACGGTTGTCATCGTTGTTATCAGCGCCATTATCTTCGGTTTGACGGCGCGCCTCTTTGCCTGGTCGGTTCGAACCGTCAAGAGCCTGTACGGTCGCTTTATCACCAACTACCTTGCTCGCGCACTCGTGGGCGCGCTCGTGGTGCTCGCGGCCTACGCGACGCTCGACGCCTGGAAGTATGCCGGCCTTGCCACCTGGCTCTCGGGCGCCGGGTTCGCCGGTAACACGACCCTTGCCGACGCAGCCATCAAGCTCGTGGTGACAGCGCTCACCCTGGGTGCCGGCTTCCAAGGCGGCGAGGTCACGCCCCTGTTTGGCATCGGTGCGGCGCTCGGCGGCTGGATCGGTTGCCTCGTCGGAATCGACCCCAGCTTTCTGGCGGCGCTGGGCATGCTCGGCGTGTTCTGCGCCGGCCTTAACGTGCCCATCACCACCTGCATGATGGCCATCGACCTGTTCCACGGCACGGCAGCCGGCTTCTTCGTGATCGTGGCCTTTATCAGCTACCTAACTGCCGGACACCGCGGCGTGTACCCCGCCCAGCGCATCATCTCGCCCAAGCGCCGTTCGCTTATTGTGGATGAGGGCGGTACGGTAGCGGATGCTATCGAGCGCCACAACGACCTGATAGAGTAGACGTTAGTATCCGCCGTGCAGCCACAATCAGGGGCAATTCGACCTGAGCGCGACCGCACCGTCACGTCTTACGCCGGGAGTCGCCCCATGCACGCAACTGATTTTGGTCGCACGCTCATCATCGCCAACCCAGCCGCCCAGTCGGGTGCGGCGCGCGAAGTTGCCGAGCGCCTGCAACGCTTTTTGGACATGACCGCACGTGCATCCCAGTTTGACCTGGTGCTGACCGAGCGCATGGGACACGCCAAGGAACTGGCCGCACAGGCTCAGGGCTACCGCACGGTTATCGCACTCGGCGGCGACGGCGTGATCCACGAGGTCGTCAACGGGCTTATGACGCAAGAAGAGGCGGTTCGACCGGCGCTTGCCGTCCTGCCCGTAGGCTCCGGCAATGATTTTGCCCAAACACTCGGCATCGACGATTTCTCCGGCAAGGATTTTGGCGCGCTGCTCACCTGCGAGCTGCAGCGTCAGGACATCGGGCGCATTCGCTCGTGGAGCCCTGCGAGCGGCAGCGGCGAGGCTGCCGTTGGGTACTACGACCAGACGCTTTCGGTCGGCATCGATGCCGCCATCGGCCTTGGCACCACCGAGCTGCGCAAAAAGACGGGCCTCACCGGCGCTCCGCTCTACACCCTATCGGGACTTGAGCAGTTTGGCCTGCGCTATCGCAACTACCCCATGACGGTGAGCTTTGACGGCGCGCCCGCCGAGCGCGTGAGGGCGATCATCATGGCGATTCAGCTGGGGCCCACCTATGGCTCGGGCTATCGCATCTGTCCCGACGCCGACCCGTGCGACGGCATGCTCGACGTCTGCTACGCCTGCGGCCCCGTTCCGCGCGCGGTCGCGCTTCCCATGTTCCTTTCGGCCAAAGATGGCCACCATACCAAGCTGCCACCGGTTCGCATGCGCCGCTGTCGCCATGCCGAGCTTACCTTTGAGGAGCCCGACTACCCCATTCAGGCCGACGGCGAGCCCGTTGTCGCCTCGCGCATCGAGGTCGACATCCTCGCCGGCGCCCTCCACGTCTGGCACCCCACCCGCTAGCCCCACCTAAGTTGCGGTGAAATAGGGACTGTTTATGCAGCTAAAGTCGCAAAACAGTCCCTATTTCACCGCAACTTATGAGAAGGCTATTCGTCGCTGCCCGGTTTGCGACGGTTGGCCTTTTTCATGGCGTTGAAGTGCTTGTCATTGAGCCTGCGCTGGCGAGAGCGCTGAGGCACCTTAGTCTTTACACGTCGGCGCGGCGGACGGCCACGACGCTCAAGCTCTGCCCTCAGCTTACGCAGACAGCTCGCACGATTCTGAAACTGGCTGCGGCTCTCGCGCGACGTCACGACAATCCCCGTGGGCCCATGCTTCATGCGCACCGCCGAGTCCGTCGTGTTGACGCCTTGTCCGCCCGGACCCGTCGCGCGAAACACCTGCACCTCGCAATCGCGCGCCAACTCCTCGGCCGACATCTCGGCATAGCGCGCATACTCGCACCATCCCATCTTGTTCTCATCCATATCAACACCTCCCCTCATACAAAAAAATGTGACAAAGGGACGATCCCTTTGTCACATCGCATACCAATCGCTTGTGTTGCGCGCTTAGGCGAAGGTGATCTCGCCGGTCTCGCAGTCCATATCGGCGATACGGGCCAGGCTCTCAACGCGGAAGCCGCGCTCGCGGAGCTTATCGCCGCCGCCCTGGAAGCCCTTCTCCACGGCAATGCCAATACCGGACACCTCGGCACCCG
>CAUBWQ010000065.1 GCA_958439775.1 uncultured Collinsella sp.
GGAAAACAGGCTTTTTAGCGTCGAATATTCAATCTAGATATGGAAAACTCCTGTTAAGTGAATGTGAGTTTTACGCAAATGACGTGCGCCTTTTGAGAAAAACCGCAGGTCGCGAATTGCTCAGGGTACTATGCAGCGCGATCGAATCACACGCAGCTTAAAAGCAGCAAAAACTCACTACGGAGGTTTCCAGCTACATGAGGATCGATTCACGAAAACCGAAGGCCGCCGCCCTTTCTGCCACGCTGGCCGTGGCGCTTTTGGTGGGTGCCGGCGTAACCGAGGTCCATGCGGCGACGCTGTCCGACGCGGTTGGATCCACGCCCTCCGAGGCCACGTTGATGCAGCCCGTCGATTATCGCGGCGACGGGTTTGGCTCCATGCAGGAGTGGAACGCCTCCATGGGGGCCAAGCGCGACTCTTTGGAAGTTCGCGCTCAAATTATCATGAACATGTATGGCGACTATGCCACCGATGACGAGCGTGCTGTGCTTCAAGAGTGCATTGACGGCGCGGGCAGCCTTTTGACGATGGAGGAGGTCGACGCCAAGTCGGCCGAGCTCGATGAACTGCGCACGACGCTCGAGGATGCCAAGCGCGAGGCGCTCGAGGCTGCGGCCGCCGAGGCAGAAGCCGCCGAGGCCGCCCAGGCTTCGTACTACAACGCCGGCTACAGCTCGTCTTACGTTGCCGCCGCTTACTATGCGAATGGTTCGGGACTGACGCGTTCCGCCGGCGTCAATAACTATAACGGTCGTCGTGAGACCTATTACAGCAGCAACGTACTCTACCATCACCGCACGGGCGAGTGGACGCAGGATTCCGAGGGTTTCTGGCGCGATTCTGATGGTTACTACGTCGTGGCCGCAGGCGATAAGGCCCAGGGCTCCACGTTTACCGGTTCCAAGGGCGAGTGCAAGGTCTATGACTCCGGCTGCGCAGCCGGAACCACCGACTACTATACCGGTTGGTAATCTGCCATAAGCCAATAGGGCATGACGGGCGGGCGTCTTTACCGAGCCTTTGGGCAACGTAAAGGCGTCCGTTTTTTGTGCGTGCTTGAGTTAACAGAGCGCTTACCGTGGCAGTACGCCGCGCATATGGGCGCAAGGCACACTAGTTCATGAGAATTAAGGTCTTTCTCTTGGAGGAAGTGGTCTTGTGAACGCTCGAGATATCGCCGTTGCCGCCGTCGCATTGGTGCTTGGCTGCCTTGGTCCTACGGCCGCGCTCGTTGCGGGCATGCAGGGGTCATGCGGGGCTGCTCCAATCGTGGTTGGCGTGCTGATCGCGGCGGCGCTGCTGGGAAGCGCCGGCGTGGTGCTTTGCCGCGATGACGAGGGCGAGGTTCCGGAATCGCAACGCTAACTGTTGTGAGGTTGGCCGCCGGTCATAGACGAAGATGAAAGCCGCCGCAGGGGAAAGGTTCCCTTGCGGCGGCTTTGCTGCTAAGGCTGTTGAATGCGGAGCGTTGGTGCTACCAGCTTTTCTCGATATCGCGGATGCGCCGATAGAGCCACTCGTTTTGCGGCACTTGGATATCGTGTTTGGCTGCGAGGCGGCAAATGGTGCCCGCGAACTCCTCGACTTCGGTTTTGCGCTTTGCGATGCGGTCTTGCGCCATCGAGGGCATACCGGCGGGGTCGATTCCCTCGATGAGACGCGCCATCTGCGTCAGGTCTGCCTCGGTCAGCTCAACGCCCTCGGCGTTGGCGACCGCAAGCGTTTCGCGCATGGCGGAAACAAAGCAGCGACGCTGCTCGGAGCCCGGCTCCGTGGCGCTTCCGTAGGTCCCGCCGTAGGCCATGCACGTCTGGTTGATGCCATCGTTGAGCATGAGTTTGGCCCACATGCGGTGCGCAATGTCGCTCTCGACGGTATGGGCGATGCCGCAGCGTGTGTAGAGCCCGTCGAAGGCGATGAGCGTGTTGGGTCCCACGACGCGCTCCATAGTCTTGAGTGCTTGGTTGAGTCCCGTCGTCTTGACCGTGAGAATGACCAGATCGGCGGGCGTTGCTTCACTGACGCGCACGGACTTGAGTGCGCAGGGCTCGCCGTTGACCGTAAGGGCGTCGCCTGCGTGACGCTCGAAACGGGCGTCGTCCATAATGTATTCGACGGCATCGTTGCCGAGCGTCTTGGCAATCATGCTGCCATAGAGTAGACCGACGCCACCCTTGCCGATAAAGGCAACCTTGTTGATCTGCACGTGAATCATCTCCTCACAAAAAGGCGCCCGCGTGCGGGGCGCCTGGTGGATTGTATGCCGCTGGAGCATGTAGCGTGTACCGGAGACGGAATTTAGAAGAACAAACGCATGGGAACTTATGCCGCGGGGTAGATGGCAAAAACGCGTGCGGGATATCCAACGCCATCGCGCACCTTGGGGAAGGTGCAGAAGATGACAGCGCCTGTGGCGGGAAGCTCGTCCAGATGGTCCATGACCTCGATCTGGTAACGGCCGACCGAGAGGATGTATTGTTCGCCGGGGTAGGGGCAGGCATCCTCACGCGTGGTCACGCTCGCCTTCTTTCATCGGGCTTTTTGCTGATGTTAAAGCGGTGCCGTGACAGCTCGATTTCTGCTGCGTTACGATACGTTCTCGATTGCGATTCCACGATGTTTCGGCTGCGTGACCATTGTGTTTCGCCTTGCCGAGCGCTGATGGCGAAGGGAGGGTCCGTGCAATACCGCGTTGACCCCAAAAGTGGTAACCGAATATCTGCTCTGGGCCTGGGCTGCATGAGGTTTCCCGGTGCGCCGGGACGTCCGGACGCGAAGACAGCCGATGCTATCATTTCCCGTGCGGTGGAGCAGGGGGTTAATTATCTGGATACCGCGTATCTCTATCCCGGTAACGAGGTGTGCGTGGGCGCCTCACTTGAGCGCTTGGGGCTGCGCGACCGGGTGTTGCTGGCGACCAAATTGCCGCACGCCTCGTGTGCATGCACAGGGGATTTCGACCGTTTCTTTGACGAGCAGCTGCGTCGGCTGCGGACCGACCATATCGACTATTACCTTATGCATAACATCACCTCGCCCGCTCAGTGGGAACGTGTGGTGGCGCTGGGCATCGAGGACTGGATCGCGCGTCAAAAGGCGGCGGGGCGCATTCGCCAGATTGGTTTTTCGTATCACGGCAGCGCGGCGGATTTCCTGACGATGCTTGACGCATATGAATGGGATTTTTGCCAGATCCAGTACAACTATGCCGGCGAGCGTTACCAAGCGGGAACGGCGGGACTCATGGCGGCTGCGGAGCGCGGGCTCGCGGTGTTTGTGATGGAGCCGCTGCTGGGCGGTCGTCTAGCGGGCAAACTACCGCCGCGGGCCCGCGCCGTGCTCGATGGCGCCCGTGACCCGCATTTGCGCACTCCTGCCGCCTGGGGGCTTTCGTGGGTGTGGAATCATCCTCAGGTGACGATGCTGCTTTCGGGTATGACCGATACCGCGCAAGTGGATGAGAACGCGGCGTTGGCCGATCGGGCCCTGCCGGATTCGATGACAGTTACTCAGCTCGATGCCATCGCACGCGTGCTGAGGGAGTTTGAAAAATCGAACCGTGTGCCCTGCACGGGATGCGGCTACTGCATGCCGTGTCCTAAAGGCATCAATATCCCTGGGTGTTTTGCCGCCTACAACGCAAGCTATGCGCACAGCTGGTTTACGGGTCTATCGCAGTACTTTACGGCGAGCGCGGTACGCACAAGCGAGCCCAAGTTGGTGAGCAATTGCGTCAAATGCGGCAAATGCGCGCGACACTGCCCGCAGCACATCGATATTCCCGAGCGTCTCGATGATGTGCACCGACGTTTCCAGCCTGGCCCCGTGACGGCGGTGCTTAAGGCCTTCGGCAAAACGCGCTCCTCATGACCCTTTTATAACTTGCGGTGGAATAGTTCCTGTTTGCGGCAGAATAGGGGCCAAGCAGGAACTATTCCACCGCAACTGAAGGGGGCTGTCGTGGGCCATCGGGATTCATGTGATGATTTACGTGGGGTTCGTTGGGGCGTTTTGGGCGCTGGGCGCATTTCGCATCGATTTGCATCGTCGCTCAAGGAGGTGGACGGGGCACGGCTTGTGGCTGCCGCCGGTCGCACTCCTTCGCATGTTGAGGAGTTTTGCAGGGCGTTTTCGATTGATGCCGCGCACAGTTATGCCACCGCTGACGATAGCGGCGATGCGGCTTATGATGCGCTGATTGCCGACCCCGATGTCGACGCAATTTACTTGGCTCTTCCACATGGCATGCATGCGCATTGGGTCTGTCGGGCACTGCGCGCGGGAAAGGCCGTGCTGTGCGAAAAGCCGGCCGTTTTGAATGAAGAAGAGGCCCATGCGATCGCCTCCGTTTCCCGTGAGTGCGGTGTGCCGTTTATGGAGGCGATGAAAAATCGGTTTTGCCCGATGCGCACTCGCGTGAAGGACTTGCTTGCGTCGGGCGAGCTCGGCCGTATCGTCTCGATTGAAAGCGTGCAAAAACTCGATTATGGTGAGCCCCCTTCGAGTTATCTGCTCGACCCGTTGCAGGGTGGTTGTCTATATGACATGGGCTGCTATGCGGTCGGGTGGTTTGAGGATCTACTTGCGGGTGCGTGCGATGTTTCGTCTCGTGAAGTTCGCTGGCGTGACGTATCGGGCGGCCACGTGGATTGGGCCGACGAGATCCGTATGAGCGTCGGCGGCATACCCATTCATATGGTGTGCGACGGCAAAGCAGCATATGAAAGCCGTTTGACGATTGCCTGCGAGCGGGGCTCGTTGGAAATCGAGCGGCTCCATCGCCCCGAGCTCGCTCATGTGAAGTATTCCGACGGTCGAGTACTCGAAATCGATGCACCATTTGAAGTCGATGATTTTTACGGTGAGGCGTCGCATGCGACGCAGCTCGTTCAGGCGGGGAAACTCGAAAGCCCCATCATGTGCCTAGCCGCCACACAGCGCTGTGCGCACATCATCGATGCGATTCGCTTGAAACTTTAGGGCGTGGGGGCATGGCGCCAGCGCTTGGAATGCCTGGAGGCCTTTGCTCTTGATGCCCCTTTTATAACTTGCGGTGGAATACGGTCTGTTTGCGCCAAAATAAGGCACCAATAGACCGTATTTTTCCGCAACTGATGAGGAGGGAGCTGGAGATGCTGACGATCGGGTGCCATCTTTCGACGACGAAGGGCTATCGGGCAATGGGGGAGACAGCGTTGTCCATTGGCGCCAATACCTTTGCATTCTTTACGCGCAACCCGCGCGGCGGCAAGGCGAAAGACCTTGACATGGATGACGTGGCGGCCCTGCGCGAGCTTATGGAGCAAAACGACTTTGGCCCGCTCGTGGCTCATGCCCCGTATACCTATAACCCCTGCTCAGCCAAAGAGCGGGCGCGCGAGTTTGCCCTGGAGGCCATGGCAGAGGACCTGCGGCGCATGGAGGCGCTGCCCGGCAACTACTACAACTTCCATCCCGGTGCGCATGTGGGGCAGGGCTCCGACGCCGGCATTCAGATGATTGTCGACACCCTGTGCCAGGTGATGTTTGAGGGCCAGCAGACGACGGTGCTGCTCGAGACCATGGCCGGCAAGGGTACCGAGGTGGGCCGCAGCTTTGAGGAGCTGGCGTGCATTATCGAGGGCGTTGCCGCCAAGTGCCCAGAGCTGTCCGATAAGCTGGGCGTTTGTTTGGACATCTGCCACGTGAGCGATGCCGGCTACGACATCATCCATGATCTGGACGGCGTACTCGACGAGTTCGACCGCGTGGTGGGTATCGATCGCTTGCATGCCGTACACATCAACGATTCGAAGAACCCTTGTGGCGCCCATAAAGATCGTCACGAGTGCATCGGCAAGGGATACCTTGGCAGCGAGGAATTTGGTGGCGGTATGCAGGTTATGCAGAATATTGTATCGAATGGCCGCTTGCGCGCATTGCCATTCATTTTGGAGACACCGAACGAACTTGCAGGTTATGCGGCTGAAATCAAACTGTTAAGGTCATTGCAGCAGTAATGGCTGCC
>CAUBWQ010000066.1 GCA_958439775.1 uncultured Collinsella sp.
CTGGCGTGGACCCGCATCTTCCCCAACGGCGACGAGACCGAGCCCAATGAGGCTGGCCTGGCCTTCTACGAGGACGTGTTCCGCGAGTGTCAGGCGCACGGCATCGAGCCGCTCGTGACCATCACGCACTTCGACTGCCCGATTCACCTCATCAAGGAGTATGGCGGCTGGCGCAACCGCAAGCTCATCGACTTCTACAAGAACCTCGCGATCACGATCTTCACCCGCTGCAAGGGCCTGGTGAAGTACTGGCTTACCTTCAACGAGATCAATATGATTCTGCACCTGCCGTTTATGGGTGCCGGTCTGGTCTTTGAGGAGGGAGAGAACAAGGAGGCTGTCGAGTACCTGGCCGCCCACAACGAGCTCGTCGCCAGCGCTTGGGCAACCAAGATCGCTCACGAGATCGACCCTGAGGTCAAGATCGGCTGCATGCTCGCCGCAGGTAGCTACTACCCCTACAGCTGCCGTCCGGGCGATGTGCGCCAGGCGCAGCTCGATAACCAGGACAACTACTTCTTCGTCGACGTCCAGAGCCGCGGCTACTACCCGGCCTATGCCGTCAAGAAGCTCGAGCGCCTGGGCATCGATGTGGGCATGACGGACGAGGACCGCGAAATCCTGGCCGCCCACACCGTCGACTTCATCAGCTTTAGCTATTACAGCACCCGTTGCTCCGCCGGTGCCGATAACCCCGATGTCGAGCGCACCCAGGGCAACGCCTTCGCCGGCGCCAAGAACCCCTACCTGCAGGAGAGCCAGTGGGGCTGGGCCATCGATCCGCTGGGCTTCCGCATCACCCTTAACGACCTGTACGACCGTTATCAGAAGCCGCTGTTTGTGGTCGAGAACGGCCTGGGCGCCAAGGATGTTGTCGAGGAGGACGGCTCCATCAACGACGACTACCGCATCGACTACCTGCGCCAGCATATCGCCGCGATGCGTGATGCGGTGACCGAGGACGGCGTTGACCTGCTGGGCTACACCACCTGGGGCCCGATCGACCTGGTGTCTGCCGGCACAGGCGAGATGTCCAAGCGCTACGGCTTTATCTATGTCGACCGCGATGATGCGGGCAACGGCACCCTCAAGCGTTCCAAGAAGAAGAGCTTCGACTGGTACAAGAAAGTTATTGCTTCTAATGGTGAGGACCTGTCCTAAAGAAGTTGAGACGCTTAACTTCAGAGTCTCCTAACCAAGGCGCCCGGCGAGCAGTTAATGCTCGCCGGGCGCCTTGCCGTCTGCGGATTTTGGGACATGTGGCCCGCTTTTTGAGCCTGCCTGTCGGTACACTAAAAGCACTATGGGTACCCGCGCACGACATATTGGCAACGCGGCCGCCCGGACCGCGCCGGTTGCGGATCCCAGGGGCGGCAGGCTCTTCGCCATGCCGCGATTCCTTGTTGGCATAACACATCGGGTATACCGTCACCGCGTCTTTGCTATCGCCGGCGCCATCACCGCGATGTTCCTCATGTTTTTGGCAGTCTTGACGGCGCTGTTCGCCTTCGACCCCAAACTTTCTAACGCCGCGCCCGCCTATAGCGAGGTGTCCGAAGAGGTCGTGGATGCGCTCGTCCATTCGAGCTCTCTCCCGCTGCTTGTCGCCGCAATTGTATTTTCAATTTGGGGCGTATCGGTCTATCTGCGCTGTTTGGACTATGTGCTGCGCCGCCGCCTTGTTGCCATCGCCACCATCTGCGCCCTGTGGATGATCGAAGTCATTCTCAAGTACAAGTCGTTCACGCCGTTCTATGCCACCGTGCTGTGGTACCTGTACTATGTGCCCATGACGCTCATTCCGCTGCTCTACCAATTGTGTGGTCTGCGCCTTGCGGGCCTGGAGCAACGCCGCCTGGGTCGCCGCTACTGCGCTGCGCTGTGGATTGTGGCCATCCTGCTTATCGGATTTGTGCTCACCAACGATTTTCACCAGCAGGTCTTCCGCTTTGACCGCACAAGCGACACCTGGAGCAACGACTACACGTACGGCTGGGGTTATTTCGCCGTCCTCGTGTGGACGGCCTTTGACTTCGTGGCCTTTTTTATCCTGGTTGGTCGGTCCTCGTCCTTTCGCATCCAGCGATTCTCGGGCACGGCGGCGCTCGTACTGCTGGGTGGCGCATTCTTTGCCATCTCATATGCTCTGCGCGTGCCCTGGGCATGGAGGCTCAACTTCTCGCTTGTCTATTGCGTCTTGTGCGTGGTGGCGATGGAAATCTGTCTCGATTGCGGTGTCATTCCGTCGTATCACGACATCGCCGGCATTTTCGACACCTTGCCGCTTGACCTCAAAGTTCTAACGCGCGACCTGCAGGAAGTCTATGCCACGCCAGTGTCAAAGCCAATGCCGGTAGGCGTGCGCGAGGAGTTGCGGACCCAGGCGCACGGCCGCGCCCATGCCTTTGCCGTGGCGTCCGATCCCGATGTGATGTACCGTGCCTTTCCACTGCTGGGCGGATCGGCCCTGCTTGCCCAAGACGTGTCGGATCTCAACGAGCTTAACCGTGAACTGGCACATCGTCGCATGGAGCTGCAGCGTCAAAACGAGCTGCTCGCCGCCGACTACGACCTTAAGACGCACCTGGCAGACCAAGAGGCCGAGACCTTGCTGGTCCAAGACGTGGACCAGGCGCTTGCCCGCGCGCTCGAAGGGATGTACGACCTGCTGAGCTCGCTACCGCCGTTGACCGATGAATCGTCTTCGCACGAGCGTTACCGCATGCTGCAGCGCGCCAAGATGCTCGTCGCCTATTGCAAGCGCAAGGGGTCGCTCACGTTGGCACAGCACGGGGAGAGCGGTTTTGATCGCGACCGCATTCAGCTCATTGCCAACGAGCTCGCAAGCGACCTGCGCACCATCGATATCGATTGCGCCTCGATTATCGCCATACGGCGCCCGATGCACGCCAGTACGGTAAGCGCCCTGTACGACTGCGTGTATGACTTTGCGTTTTTTGCCTACACCACCGACCATCCGGCGCTTATGTATCACTTGGGCGACCATGACCGATGCAGTGTCGAGCTGCGCGCCACGCTTTTTTCCAACGATGATGCAGATCTTTCGCAGACGCCTGCTGCGCAAGAGCTCGAAAGCGCTCTGCAAGGGCGTAACGTGGCATACCGCTTTGAGGGCGAGCCCGGCCAGCTGCGCATGATCGTCTTGATGCCGAGGGCGGGTGAGTGACGATGCAGATTTCGCTCATTCTTCCCCAAATCGTTGCGCTCGATGTTGTCTTTGCCCTGGCTGCGTGTCTGCAGACGATCCACGTCCCGCTCATCGCATCGCGCCGCTCGTCCTATAACCGTAAGGTGATTTGTGCCTACGAGGCGAGCCTTGTGCTTCACCTAATTATTTCGGCGCTCATCTTGTTCGCGTCGTCTGGCTCATATCTGGTGGCGCCGCTTGACGTTTGCGCCAGGGCAATGGGCGGAGCGTTGTGGCTCAATGCCGCGATCTTTGCCTGTGGCGTGGTGCTTATGGTGCACTATCGTCGCCCCGTCATGCTAGTCGGGCTGCTGCTTGTTGTCGCCGTTACACCGCCGGTGGTTTTTGCCATGGGCTCGGCGTGGACCGTTGTCCTTATCGCAGAGGGAGCGTTCTTCCTGTTCCGTTCCATCGCGGCGCTCTTGATGGACGTCCGTAACCGCCAGGAGGATATCACCGCATTCTCGACGATTGAAACCATCAACGTGATTCCCGTGGGCATCCTGTATTTAGACCCGAGGGGCCGTCCGCTGCTCATGAACCGCTGCATGCGCAAAAACCTGGTGGAACTTCATATGCCAACCGATCTGCGCGACATGAGCAGCACATGGAACGACCTGCGCAAACTTAGCATGCAAATGCCCGAAAGCAGCAGGAACCGTGTGCGGATTAATCTGGACCGCTTTGGTGAGGCGCGTGCGGTGGTCGAGGTCTCTCCCGCCGAGATTCGCCTATTTGTGTGCGATCGTGTTATGGTTTCGGGCCGTTCGTTCGAGCGCATTATCGGTCTTGATGTGACAGAGTACGCGCATGCTCATGACCGCTTGGCGCAAGCCAACCACCTGCTTGAGCTTGCGGGTCAAGAGCTCCAGGCCCAGATCGAAGAAGTTAAAAAGGTCGCCGACAATGCTGCCTACCTACGTATGCGCGCCCGCGTTCACGATGTGATCGGGCAGCGCCTGTCCATTCTTCATCGCTATTTGGAGGAGGGGCGTCTGGACGATGAGTCGCTCGAGCAGATTGACCCGTTGCTGCGCTCAATCTCCGACGACTTGCGCAGTGGCGGTGCCAGCGAGCCTGCAGAGCAGCTGGGCGATATCGTCCATGCTTTTGGCCTGGTGAGTGTGCAGATCGATGTTGAGGGCGCGCTGCCCGAGGACGCGCGTGTCGCCGCCGCATTTTTGCAGATTATCCGCGAGGCCTCGACCAATGCCACCAAGCATGCGCAGGCGCATCGGGTCCACGTGCGTCTGTGGCAGGAGGGGACGGATGCTGGCGCCGTCGCGCGCATGACGATTTCTAACGACGGGTCCCCGGCCCCCGTATCGTATCGCGAGGGAACGGGTATCCCAGGTATGAGGCATGTCGCGCAAGATCTGGGTGGCAGCCTAGAGGTCCACGCCGCCCCACCCTTTACGCTTACGGTATCCATTCCGCTTACGCCCAACGCTGCTGTTCGGAGGAGAAGCTCATGATTCGCGTCCTTATAGTCGAAGACCAGGCCATTCTGCGCGAGAGCCTGGCGCGCTCCGTTGGCGATCAGCCCGATATGACCGTTGTTTCCGCCATCGCCGATGCCTCCGAGGCCTTGGGTGTCGCGCTCAAGGAGCGCCCGGACATGATACTGATGGACGTCTGCACCGAGCATGATTCCAACGGCATCGTGGCGGCGGCGCGCATCAAGGAGCAACTGCCCGAGTGCCGCATCATTATCATGACCGGCATGCCCGAGATCACCTTTGTCGATCAGGCCCGCGAGGCGGGCGTCGATAGCTTTGTGTACAAGAACGTCGGTATCGACGAGCTGTTCGCCGTGATGCGCTCAACGCTGGCGGGCTATTGCACGTTTCCCAAGCCGCCCGAGAGCATTTTCTCGGGCACGGCGGCCCTCGACGATGTCGAGCTGTCGATCCTGCGCCTTGCCTGCGAGGGCAAAAGCCGTCGCGAGATCGCGGCCGAGCTGTTTATGAGCGAGGGCACCATCAAGCGTCGCATCTCGGAGATCCTGAGCAAGACCGGCTACGACAACATCATGCGTCTTGCCGTGCACGCGGTAACGGAGGGCAGCATCGTTCCCAATATGGAGCGCTAGCGCTCGTTACGCATCGGCATAAAAACGGCGGGGCCGCAGGATTAACTCCTGCGGCCCCGTCTGGTGTGCGCGGATGTGTCCGCCAATCCGCGGCTGATGTTACATGCCGCTACGCGATGGTTGCGCTGTAGGAGGCGACGTCCTCGTAGGAATCGGTCAGATAGGCGTCGATGCCGATGGTCGTGTTGACCAGGTCGTCAAGGCTGCCAAGCTCGCCGTTCGAGAACGTGAATTCCTCGGTGGCGTTGGTGCCGGGCATCAGGTGAGCCGAGAACCAGGGGTCCTTCATGGTGCCGTTGACATTGGTCTTGCCGGAGGGAGCGTAGAAGGTCAGGTCCTTGTCGCTCTTGTTGGTGATGTTAACGACAAAGCCGATGTCGCCCCAGTCGTCCTTGAACTTCTCGGTGATGGTGATGGTGCACAGGTCGTCATCGGCGACGGTGACGGCGGGGGAGATTTCGACGCTCTGGACATCGTCGTCTTCGACGGCCTCATCGATCTCCTCTTCCTTCTCGGCGTTCTCGCGATCCTTCTTTACCGTACCGGACAGATCCTTGTCGGACTTCGTAAAGATAAGCTTGTCGCCTTCCACCTCGAGGACGAGCTTGTCGTCCTTGAGCTTCAGGTCGTGCGACTCATCTTCGGCGGTAATCGTTACGGTGGTGGCGTCCTTGGCCTCCCATTTCAGGTCGGCGACCTCAAGGAACA
>CAUBWQ010000067.1 GCA_958439775.1 uncultured Collinsella sp.
GCCAAATGGTCGCGGGCGCTTGACGAGGTGCCTTTTGGCTGTGTGGCGTGGGGCCTGGCTACTTGGTCTTGGCAACCAGCAGCGGGTCGCCAAGCTTGACGAGCGGGTTGCCGCCGATAAGCGTTCCAGACTCGCCGACATGGTCGATGCTCTTAAGACGATCGAGCTCGGAGACGATGACGGTCACGATGTCCTCGTGACCAGCGGCCTTAATGGCCTCGCGGTCGAAGCTGATGAGCGGCTGGCCTGCCTTGACCACATCGCCCATCTCGACAAAGCGGGCAAAACCCTTGCCGTTCATTTCCACGGTGCCCAGGCCAACATGGATGAACACGCGCAGGCCGTCCTCGGTGATCATGCCGATGGAGTGGTTGGTGACAGTGGTGGCACCGATGCGGCCGTTGGCGGGCGCATAGATGGTGCCGGTAATGGGCTCGATGCCATAGCCCTGGCCAAGCATGCCCGAGGCGATCGTCTCGTCGGGAACCTCGTTCAGGTTGACGAGCACGCCGTTGACGGGGGCATAGATGACGCCTTCGCGGGTAGCGAAGCTTGCTGCGGGCGGAACGGACGCCTCGCCGGTCGAGGTGAAGGTGGACTTAAGCGAATCGAGCAGACCCATAGTTGCCTCCAACTTAAATAGGCGCATATCGCGCGTTTGGTTTGCCGGAAACGTTTCACATGTGTTTCGCGGCTTGGTCAACGCCCCTATTCTACGCTGCTCAACGATACCTCTGAACTGGGATTATGTGATATATCAGTTGAAGGGAAACTTATTGCCGGAGTGTTTCTGCGCCACGGGTTCAAGTGGGGTACGCTTGAAGGCGAAAAACAAGGGCGCATAATTTGCGCGAAGGGAGCACATATGATTGTCGAGAACCATGCGCTGTGGGGCGAGGAGCCGACCGAGGAATATCCGGCGACATTTACGTATTTGGGTGCCGAGCCGTTGCCCGATAAACCGAATGGCCGCCGCCCCGCGGTGATTGTCTGTGGCGGAGGTGCGTTTACGCATATCGCTCCGCATGAGCAGGATCCTGTGGCGTTTGCGTTTTTGGATCACGGTTACCAGGCCTTTGTGCTCAACTATGTCACGAGTTCTACGGGTGACGTGAGCTTTCCGCACCCCCAGGCAGATCTTGCCAAGATGGTCGCCACGGTGCGCGCCAACGCCGACGAGTGGCATGTCGATCCTAAGCGCGTGTGCGTCGTGGGATTCTCGGCGGGCGGCATGATCTGTGCCTCGCTGGCAACGCAGTGGAAGACCGGCCCCTTTGCGGCACTTGCCGGGGCGCGTCCGGACGACATTCGTCCCGATGCCGTGGTGCTGGGCTATCCATTGCTCGACTTTGCCTATGTGCGCGACATGCAGACGCGCGATCCGCGCATTGACTTGCGTGTGCCCAAGACGGGCGGCAAGACGGGGCGCGATTTGCTCAACGACTACCTGTCGATGGTGACGGGCGGCGAGGCAACTGACGAGCATCTGGCCGACATCTGCCCCACCACGCATGTTTCGCGTCAGATGCCACCGACCTTTGTGTGGGGCGTGTCCGACGACAAGACGGCGCCGATCGCGCAGGTCTACCCGTTTGCGCAGCGCATGGCCGAGGAGGGCGTTGCATGCGAGATGCACGTCTTCGACCAGGGTGGTCACGGCCTTTCGCTCGGCAACGCCAACACCGCGGTCGACAACGAGGACAAGCAGGTGGCGGTCCGTCCCTGGATCCGCCTAGCCTTCCGCTTCCTGGAGCGCCATCTGTAAGAGTCCCGGCATCCAAGCCCTTCAATAACTTGCGGTGAAATAGTTCCTATCTGGGGCATCAACCAGCCCATCCAGGAACTATTCCACCGCAACTTCGTTTTTGATGCCCCGCCCGGAAACTGCGCCCCAGTTTTGCCTTTCAAGGTGGGACGCAGTTTCCCATAGGGCCTCGACTGGGAAAGCGCGTCCCGTTTCGAGCGGGGATTCCGGGATGCATTTTCCGTAAGAGGCCTGTTTGGGAAACCATATCCCGGTTCGAGCTGGAATTCTGGGATGTAGTTTCCCCGAGAGGCCTCATCGGGAAACTATGGCCCTGAACTCTCCTGCCTGTCCCCATTGCGCCAATTTGCTGATTGAACATCGTTGCATGTTCGCGCTATCATGCATGGTTAAAATTGGTTAGCCATGGCAAACGGTTAGCCTTGGTGAACATAAATACAACGCCCTGTGGGCGCCGGGGGAGGAACACGGACGTGAAGCTCGATACGCTCGAGATTGGAAAGGACGCCGTTGTCGCATCGGTGGCATCGGACGATCAGGCACTCCGACAGCATATTTTGGACATGGGTCTAACGCCGGGCACCGAAGTCACCATGATGAAGTACGCCCCCATGGGTGACCCGCTCGAGATCCGCCTGCGTGGCTACGAGTTGACACTGCGCAAGGACGATGCCGCTCGCATCGAGCTTGTGGGTATTCACGACACCGATACGGGTCCGCGCGCTAACGCCGCAATCGGCACGACGGAGCATCCGGCCCTGGGCGAGGGGACGTATTCGCCCCGTGCGGCAAAGACGGCCGTGCCCGAGGGCGCGCCGCTGCACTTTGCCCTCGCCGGCAACCAAAACTGCGGCAAGACCACGTTATTCAACCAGCTGACGGGCTCCAACCAGCACGTCGGTAACTTTCCCGGCGTGACGGTCGACCGCAAAGATGGCACCATCCGCAACCATCCCGAGGCGAGCGTTACCGACCTGCCTGGCATTTACTCCCTGTCGCCGTACACAGGCGAAGAGGTCGTGAGCCGTCAGTTCATCCTCGACGAGCGCCCGGACGCCATCATTGACATCATTGACGCCACCAACATCGAGCGTAACCTGTACCTGACACTGCAGCTCATGGAGCTCGACCGCCCCATGGTCATCGCGCTCAACATGATGGACGAGGTAACCGCCAACGGCGGCGCCGTGGACGTCAACCTGCTCGAGAGCCTGTTGGGCGTGCCCGTTGTCCCCATTAGCGCTGCCCGCAACGAGGGCATCGGCGAGTTGGTGGACCACGCCCTGCACGTGGCACGGTTCCGCGAGCGCCCTGGTCGCCTGGACTTTTGTGCGCCCGACGGCCCGGACGGCGGTGCGCTGCATCGCTGCATCCACGGTATTGCTAACCTGATCGAGGACCATGCCGTGACGGCGCACATCCCGGTGCGCTTTGCGGCGACCAAGCTGGTCGAGGGCGATGAGCTGGTAACCGAGGCGCTTCACCTGGATCGCAATGAGCTCGACGCTATCGAGCACATCATCACCCAGATGGAGGGCGAGGCCGGCACCGACCGCCTATCTGCGCTGGCCGATATGCGTTTTAGCTTTATCGGCGACGTGTGCGGGCGTTGCGTCGTCAAGCCGCACGAGAGCCGCGAGCACGTGCGCTCCGTCAAGATTGACCGCATCCTGACAGGTCGTTACACAGCCATTCCGGCGTTTCTGGTGATCATGGGCCTCGTCTTTTGGCTGACGTTTGGCGTGATCGGCGCGGCGTTGCAGGGACTTATGGAGGACGGCATCGCTGCTATCATCGCTTCGGCCGATGCAGGCCTCAAGGCGTTCGGCACCAACGACGTGGTGCGCTCGCTGGCTGTCGACGGCGTGCTTACGGGCGTGGGCAGTGTGCTGACCTTCCTGCCGATTATCGTCGTGCTCTTTTTGTTCCTCTCCATTCTGGAAGACTCCGGATACATGGCGCGCGTGGCCTTTGTCATGGATAAGGTGCTGCGTCGCTTTGGCCTGTCGGGCCGCAGCTTCGTGCCCATGCTCGTCGGTTTTGGCTGCACCGTGCCGGCTATCATGTCGACCCGTACGCTCCCATCCGAGCACGACCGCAAGATGACGGTCATGCTCACGCCGTTTATGAGCTGCTCAGCCAAGTTGCCTGTTTACGGCTTGCTGTGCGGGGCGTTTTTCCCGCAGGCGACGGTTCCCGCCATGGTCTCGCTCTATCTGATCGGTATCGTGGTCGGCTGCGTCGCGGCTTTGGTGCTCAACCGCACGGCATTTAAGGGCGACCCGGTGCCGTTTATCATGGAGCTCCCCAATTACCGCCTGCCGAGCGTCAAGACGACGGTGATGCTGGCATGGGATAAGGCCAAGGACTTCATCACCAAGGCCTTTACCATTATCTTTGCCGCGACCGTGGTCATCTGGTTCCTTCAGACGTTCGACATCCGCTTTAACGTGGTCGCCGACCAGTCGCAAAGCCTGCTTGCCGGTCTGGGTAGCATCATCGCGCCGGTGTTGGCCCCGCTCGGTTTTGGCGACTGGCGCGCCTCGACGGCGCTCGTCACGGGGCTCATTGCCAAGGAGAGCGTCATCTCGACGCTCACGGTGCTTTTGGGCGCAACGTCGCCCGCGGCGCTGTCGACCATGTTTTCGCCGTTTACCGCCTACGTGTTCTTGGTCTTTACGTTGCTGTACCCGCCTTGTGTGGCGGCAATCGGCGCCGTCAAGAGCGAGTTGGGCGCGCGCTATGCCGTTGCCGTATTCGCGTTTCAAGATGACGTTGCCTGGATCGTAGCCTTTGTTGTGCATTCGGCGGGCATATTGCTGGGGTTGGCTTAGTTATGAATTGACGGCGCAACCTCTGTGTATCGAATTGTTTTCGGCCCCGCATCTGTACTGACGGATGCGGGGCCGTTGCTATATAATCGCCTCCGCTCAAAACGATTGGAGACGTTATATATGACTCAGACAAGGCAAGACGGCATCACGCTCAAGCAGTGGCTCCCACTCGTCGGGCTCACCTGCTGTGCGTTCGTGTTCAACACGTCGGAGTTTATGCCCATCGGCCTTTTGACTGATATCGCCGCGTCGTTCTCGCTCACCGAGGCCCAGGCGGGCATCATGATCTCGGTCTATGCCTGGGGCGTCATGCTGCTGTCGCTGCCGCTCATGGTGTTCGCCTCGCGCTTTGAGTTCAAGCGGATGCTGCTGGGCGTGCTGGCCGTGTTCTCGCTCGGTCAGTTCCTGTCCGCTGTGGCGCCGACCTATCCCATCCTGGTCTGCGCGCGCCTGGTGGTCGCTTGCGCACATGCCGTGTTCTGGTCAGTCGCCTCGATTATGGCCTCGCGCCTGGTCGACACTCGCCACGGCGCGCTCGCCATCAGCATGATCGCTACGGGCTCGTCCATCGCGCAGATCTTTGGCCTGCCTCTCGGTCGCGCCATTGGCTTGGCCGTGGGCTGGCGCATGACGTTTGCCGTGGTCGGGGGCCTCTCAGCCATCGCGGTCGTCTACCAGGCAGCGGTGTTCCCGGCCATGCCGGCGGGTGAGCGCTTTACCGTCAAACAGCTGCCCGAGCTGCTCAAGAACCCGCTCCTCATCGCGCTCTACGCAGTCACGGTCTTCATGGCGACCGGCTATTACGCAAGCTACAGCTATGTCGAGCCCTTCCTGGCGCAGGTCGCGCACGTCGATGCGGGCGCCATTACCATGACGCTGACGGCGTTTGGCTGCTCTGGTTTGCTCGGAAGCTGGCTGTTTGGCCGCCTGTTCGATGGGCATCGCTTCCCGTTCTTGGCTATCACGCTCTCCGGCGTGCCGGTGGCCCTGCTGCTCATGGGGCCGGCCGCATCGTCGCTCGTGACAGTGCTTGCCGTCTGCGCACTGTGGGGTTGCTGCGCCACGGCCTTTAACGTGGCGTTTCAGGCCGAGCTCATCAAGCACACGCCGGCAGATTCGTCGGCCGTCGCCATGTCGATCTTCTCGGGCCTGTTCAACCTCGGTATCGGCACGGGTACCGCGATCGGCGGAGCCGTGGTTTCGGGTCCCGGTATCGCCTGGATCGGCTTTGTGGGCGGGGCGATTGCCGTCGTGGGCGTCATCCTCGCCATCACCGTGCTGTTTCCGGCCATCC
>CAUBWQ010000068.1 GCA_958439775.1 uncultured Collinsella sp.
GGAACCTGCCGCCAGGCTGCTACGAGGGAGACCCGAACGCGCCGTGGAACCAGGAGGAGCCAGACCCGTGCTGGGACTGCGCGTGGTTCAAGGGCACCGACGGAGACGACGGCGTGTGCGGCCTTGAGCTTGAGGCCGCGATCGCCAACGAGGAGCTTGCGGGCGGCACGATGGCAGACACGGCAAACAAGGCCGTGGACTGGGCGCTCGGCCACATGAGGGACGGGGGCGAGATCGCTTGCGAGCACTTCAAGCCCTAGCCGCCTTCGCCGTGGCGCTGCTGTTGGCGGTGCTGCCCCTTGAGATTTGCGCGATTCGCATGCTGGCGGCGGGGCTGGTGGTTCTGGCCCTGCTCGCCTGCGGGTAGGAGGTGGCAGATTGACCAACTGGGAACGCTACTTCGGTTCGCCCGAGGCCGCGATGCACATGGAGGTGCGCATGCTGCGCGACGGGTGGCGGCTCAAAATCTCGTTGAGAGAGTGCAACCCTTTCACCACGTGCGCGTTCGAGTCGCGCTGGGTGCGGGACTTCGCCTCGTGGGACGAGTACATGGACTGGCTCAAGGCCGAGTACGACGATGGAACCATCAGGTGGGAGGATGAATGAGCCGCCCGGGATGCAACTGGGGATGTCTGCTCGTTATAGCGGCATCCCTGCTAATAGACGGATTGACGCTGTGGGCGGCGGTATCGCTGGCCCGCATGATCATTGGAGGATGACATGGGATACAAGAAGTTAATGGATGCAGCCGGTGCTGTCGTGTCCATGCTCGTGATGCTCTTCCTGGTGCTGCTCGTGTGCTACGGCATCGTGTGGTGCATCGGCGGGATAGCGGCGATGCTGGCATGAGCGGCAACCCGCGCAACCGCAACGGCAACGCAAGGCGCAAGCTGAGAGCGAGGCTGAGGGCAGAGGGAAGGCCGTGCCACATATGCGGCCAGCCGATAGACTACAGCCTGCCGAGCGGCGACCCGTGGAGCTTCGAGGTGGACGAGCTGCTGCCCGTGTCGAGGGGAGGCAGCCCGCTGGACTACTCCAACGTGGATGCAGCCCACAGGATATGCAACCAGCGGCGCGGCAACAGGATGCCGGGCGACGCCAAGCAGTACCAGATACGCCGCACGCGGCTGTTCTGAGGAAAAACATAGCAATGCACCAATAGGGGCGCGGTCGTTTCGGCGGTCGCGCCCTTTCTTTTGGCCCCAAGCGCCGAAGCCGCCGAAAAGAGGCGGGGCGGTCGCCCCTCCCCCGGGTCGGAAGGCCACCCCGGCCGCCTAGGGCCGATTTCCCCCCCCGCCCGTTCCGAACGATTTCGCTATCTCACGCCGCCATTACGATTCCCCGCGAAGAAGGAGGGAATCATGGCCGAGAACATCGAGATGCCGCAGGAAGTGGCTAGCGACCCCGTGCAAGCCGCCATCTGGGAGCAGCTGACCGCGAGGCGCACGTTCGCGCAGGAGGATGCGCCGACGCTGGCGCTGCTCTGCTACTGGCACGCCGTGGCGAACCAAGCACGCGAGGCCATGGCCATCGGGGGCAACGAGATCGAAATACTCGACGCCACCGCATACAAGCCGATCAGAGGCAAGGGCGGCAAGCGGCTCAAGATGATGCGCAAGAATCCGGCGCTGACCGTGCTGAAGGAGGCCAGCACCGAGATCAGAGCGCTGTCAGACCAGCTCGGCCTGTCCAAGTCGGCCCGCAACGTCACGGTGCAGCAGGCGCGACCCGCGAGCGCCCACGGCAAGCTGCTCACGCTCATGTTCGACGACCGCGAGACGCGCGCCAAGGCGGCAGGCGCGTGATGCAGGCGAGGCAGACCCCGACATACGAGGCGAACATCCCAGAAAGGCTCGACGGGGACGGCCCCATGGCGGCAGAACTGGCATCCGCGTACTTCGGTGACCCGCTGCCGTGGCAGCCGCACCTGCTCGACGCCATGCTCGCCCGCGATGGACGCGACAAGTATCTGCTGCGCTCGATCGGCATATCCATCCCGCGACAGAACGGCAAGAGCTGGGACGTTCGCGCCCGCTGCTTCCACGGCGCCCTCAACGGCGAGAAGATTCTGTACACATGCCAGCACGGCGACACCTCAGACCAGATGTTCCAGGAGCTTTCAAGGCCATTCGAGGACGAGGACGAGCCTGAGCTTAACGCCCTGCTGCTCGCCGTGCGCAAGACCAACGGCCAACAGGCCATCAAGCTCAAGAACGGCGGCCTTATCCGCTTCACCACGCGCACCGACTCGCTGGCGCGAGGCAAGACCTACGACGTGCTTATCTACGACGAGGCGCAGGAGCTTACGGCCAAGCAGCAGGCGGCTTCTCTGCCCGCCATCTCGGCAGGGTCGAAGCACAACCCGCAGACGATCTACCTGGGCACGCCGCCAAGCCCCGACAACGTTGGCACGGTGTTCCGCGACCTCCACGAGGACGTTCACAACGGCAGGTCTGAGATGGGATGGATCGAGTGGGGCGCTACAGAGATCGGCGACGTGCACGACGAGTCGCGATGGTTCGAGTACAACCCGTCTCTCGGCACAATCCTCGACATAGAGGCCGTACGCGGCGAGTCCGAGCAGATGCAGCCCGACGTCTTCGCGCGTGAGCGCCTTGGCTGGTGGAGCCCAATCGGAGGAGCCGACTCATACGCGCTTTCGAGCGCCAAGTGGAAGGCGTGCGAGGCGGCGGGGCCGATGCAGGAAGGCAAGCTCGCGTTCGGCGTGAAGTTCTCGCCCGACGGGTCGCGCGTTGCCGTGTCCTGGGCGAAGGCAGAGCGCGGTGCCGGCTCCTACGTCGAGCTTTACGACCTCATGGGCGCTGAGGGCGGCACTGTCGGCATATCCGACATGCTGCTGCGCAACCGCGAGGAGATCGCGTGCGTCTGCATCGACGGAAAGAGCGGAGCGGACGCGCTGAAGCAGCGGCTTCTGGACGGCAGGATGCCGAAGTCGGCGATCGTCATGGGCAGCACCGCGATCGTGCAGGCCGCCGCGACGATGCTGGCCGACGAGGTCAACGCCGGGACGACGAGCCATATCGAATCGCCCGCGTTGGACGATTCCGCAACGAAGTCGATCAAGCGCGACATCGGGCGCGACGGCTGGGGCTTCGGCGACGGCCCCGACTCTTCGTCAGCGCCGATCGAGAGCGCATCGCTGGCCCTATGGGCGGCGAGGACAACCAAGAGAGACCCGAGACGTAAACAGGAGGCAAGCTTCTGATGGCAGCAGTGAACATGGAACTGGCCGGACAGGTCGCGGCGGCGGAAGGCCTGCGACACGAGGACAAGGCGCTCGTGCGCGAGCTTATGGACACGTGGCGCACCCACCGATCCCGCAACATGTTGCGGGAGGACTACTACCTCGGACACGTCGGCGTCAAAGACCTAGGCATCGCCATGCCGAAAGCCCTCGCCAAGAAGATCAACCCGCGCGTTGACTGGCCCAAGAAGGCGGTGCACGCCCTGGCAGATCGCTCGGTGTTCAACGGCTTCACTGCTGACGACGATGCCGTTACCATGCGGCTGCGCGACATATGTGCCGACAACCAGCTCGAAGCTCTCTACCGCAAGAACCTTATCGGTGAGCTGAAGCACTGCTGCGGCTTCTGGACTGTCACGGACGGCGGCGGCAAGCCAATCATCTCCGCGTACCCGGCAACCGCAGCGGCGGCAATCTGGGATGACGCGCAGAAGCGCATCAAGGCCGGTCTCGTTGTGGCCGAGTCGAAGAAGATGCCAGGTGACACCGAGCGCGTGCCGACCGTCGTGCACCTGCTCACAGAAGACGCGCTGGTGGTGCTTACGCGCGGCAGCGGCCACTGGGTGGCCGACTACATGGAGCATGGCATGGGTCGCTGTCTCATGGAGCCTATGCCCTACGATGCCACGCTTGAGCGACCGTTCGGCTCCTCGCGCATCAGCCGTTCGGTCATGAGCATCACAGACGACGCCATACGCCAACGCGCCCGCATGGAGGTGGCGTCTGAGGCCGCGACGCTGCCGCAGACCTGGCTGCTCGGCACATACAAGAAGATGATCAACGGGCAGAACAAGTACGACGCGTCGATGGGGGCGGTCAACGAGATCACCAAAGACCCTGACGGAGACTCGCCGACCGTGTGGCAGTCGGCCCAGTTGCAGATGGCGCCGCTCACCGAGTACCTGCGCCAGCTAGCATGCCAAATGTCGGCGGTCACCAATGTTCCGGTGTCTTTCTTCGGCGTGAGCAAAGACAACCCATCCTCTTCGGATGCCATCGCTGCATCGCTCGAACCGCTCGTGATCGATGCGAAGAACCTCAACCGCGAGAATGGCAACGCTTTGCGCAACGTGGCCTACATGGCGCTCGCTGTGGCGAACGGCACGGATTACGAGACCGAGCGCGATGCCGGCTACAACCTCAACCCGCGCTTCATGTCCCCGGCCTACCCGTCAATCGTGAGCCTGTCCGACGCCGCGTTGAAGCAGGTGCAGGGTCTGCCGAAGCTCGCCAACTCCGACGTGATGCTCGAAATGCTCGACTACACAGACGAGCAGATCCAGCGCATCAACAGCGACAACAAGAAGGCACAGGCGAGCGCTGCCGTGGCCTCGCTGTTCGAGCCGAAGGAGGGCGAGGATGGCGGAGATACCTCGCAGCCTGCTTAACGAGCTTACGGACGAGATCAACGCGCTATCTGGAATGGCGCAGCGCCAAGCCGGCGACGCGCTCCCCCGCCTGGTGGCCGACTGGGAGGCGCGCGGGCACGGCGACATAGCGGCGCTGCGAGAGGCGACCTACGAGGTGATCGAGACGGCTTGCGGCTACTACGCCGACACCGTTGCGGCTGGCCGCGCCGCCGAGTTCTACGACGCCGTGCGCAAGGCGCAGGAAGCGCCCGGAAAGTACGCCGCCGTCGCCGAGTCGCTGCGCGACCCCCAGGCGACGTACGGCTCGGTGAAGGCGTTCATGGCAAGCGTGGTGAAGCAGGGAGCCACCGACATGTTCGTTGCCGCGTGCGTTCGCCGCCTCGACGCAGAGATCCGCAAGGCCGCGAACATGTGCGTGGCGCACAACGTCTCCAAAGACCCGGCGAAACCGAGGTACGCACGCGTGCCGTCTGGCGAGACGTGCGGTTTCTGCCTCATGCTCTCCTCGTTCGGCTTCAACTACAAGACAAAGGAGGCCGCAAGCCACTCGCACCCAAAGTGCGACTGCCGCGTCGTGCCGAGCTTCGGCAAGGGATCAAAGGTCAAGGGCTACGACCCCGACGGCATGTACGACAGGTTCAACGAGAGCCTTGACACATTGGGCGGTCGCAACGGGCTGTGGGCGGAATGGGACGCCATGCCCGACGCGGAGCGAGAGGCGTACATCAAGGCCCACGGAAACAAGGCCGGCAAGGCTTTCGACAAGTACGTGAACAAGCGCATGGTCGAGGAGATCGAACTGCGCGATCCGAAGTGGTACGCATCGGGAGAACATTCCGGCATCGAGTTTACGGACTCCGCCGTGAAAGGCGAGAAGCTAAAGCGCTGGAAGAAAGACCCCGGCGAAAGAATTACCGCCGAGAAGTTGAACGCGCTTGGCTATAAGGCGGAGTTCTGGGAAGACGAATCGCATCTGACAGCACCGAACTCCGATGGGAAGACAACGATTAGCCGAGCGGATTTATCAACGGGTATCGAAATCAAGACGATCTACGGAGCTGGGTCTGAGAACACGTTCAAGTCTCACATCAAGTCAATACCCGGCAAGAATGGCGTGAAGCTCACCGTCGTCGACGTGAGCGAGAACGAAAAGGTGACGGACGAGC
>CAUBWQ010000069.1 GCA_958439775.1 uncultured Collinsella sp.
GGCAGTCCTGAACAAGGAGGCCCAGCATGACACTTGCCAAACCCATCAATAAATACATCGACTATATCGATGCCCCCGAGGACACGTTTGAGCAGTATGTCGAGAAGGCGTTAAAGTACAACTTTCGCTGCGTATTTGCGAACCTTCAGGAGTACGAGACGGGCCGCGCCATGCTCGAGGGCTCTGACATCATCCTTGCCGGCGCCATCGACTTTCCCCAGGGCACTATGACGCTTGAGGAGAAGCTTGCGAGGTTTGAGGACGCCGCCAAGCGCCGTGTATGCGAGATCGCGCTGGAGGCCAAGCCGGGATTCCTTAAGACATCGACCGGCAGAAGCTTTGGCGGTGCTAAGCTCGAGGACGTGCGGCTGATGCACGAGGTGCTCGGCGATGCCGTGGCAATCAAGGCGGCGGGCGGTATCCATAATTACGATGAGGCTTGCGCATTCATCGAGGCCGGCGCCAGCGCGTTGGGCGCATCGGCGGGCATCGCGATCGTCGGGGGCGCACCGACGGATGAGCGTCGCTAGCAGACGTATTTGACCTGAGCGATAAAGCTTCACGACCACACGCCGTTCATGTTCGAGACAATATGACTTTTTGCCCGTTGTAAACGGAGTCGCGATGGGTGTTCTGTATGATGGCTCAGACAAGGTTGTTCAATGACAGGGAGGCATATATGGCAATCAAAGCCATCGCGATGGATATCGACGGTACGCTCACCAACGATCAGAAAGTGATTAGCCCGCGTACGCGCGAGAAGCTGCTCGCGGCGCAGGAGTCGGGCATTAAGCTCATCTTGGCTTCGGGCCGTCCCGCATGGGGACTGCACGCCTTGGCGCAGGAGCTCGACCTTCAAAACCATGACGGTCTGCTGGTTGCCTTTAATGGCGCGCATGTGGTCGACGCTCAGACCGATGAGGTCCTTTTTGACCAGGCTATGCCGGCTGACGAGCTGCACCGTCTGATTGATCACCTGCGTAATTTTGACGTGATCCCTATGATTTCGCTCGGTCGCGATTTGCATGTCGTGGATTCGTATCACTGCATGATCACGCTGCCTGACGGCTCGCAGAAAAACATCGTCAAATACGAGCGCGATGCGTGCGATCTTAAGATTCGCGAGGTGGAGAGCCTGCATGAGGTCGCTGATGCTTATCCCGTGGACAAGCTGCTGACGGCGGGCGATCCGGCCTACCTGCAGGCGCATTACGAGGAGATGTATGCGCCCTTTAAGCAGACGCTTTCGGGCATGTTTACGGCCGACTGGTACTTTGAGTACACGGCGCCCGGTATCGACAAGGCCCGCGCACTCGAGGGTGCCCTGCCCAAGCTCGGCATCGATGCCAGTGAGGTCGTATCGTTTGGCGACGGCCAGAACGACAAGTCCATGATTGAGTGGGCCGGCACCGGTGTTGCCATGGGTAACGCCGTCGAAGAGGTTAAGGCTGTAGCCCAGATGGTGACCGCCGATAACAACGAAGATGGCATTGCGGTGGCGCTGGATAAGCTGCTGGGTTAGAATCGCCGATTAATGCATGGCTCGGGCGCCTGCTTGCGGGCGTCCTTTTGTTAGGGAGGGTGCCGTGTCCGCATTTCCGTTCGACGCCGTTATCTTTGACATGGACGGCGTCATTGTCGATACCGAGTATTACTACTTGGGCGAGACTGCCGCGTTTGCCAAGGAGCTTGGACTTAATCTGACTCAAGAGGAGTTGAATGGGCAGGTCGGTACCTCGCATCAGTTCTTCCTGCATATGCTGGTCGATTGGTTTGAGCGCGCCGGTAAGGGACACTTCACTGGCGAGGAGGCGTTGGCCCGTTGGGACGAGTGGGCGCATAAGCGTCCGCGTGACTATCAGGCTTTGATTAACCCAGGCGCCGTGGATACGATTCGAGAGCTGCCGCGCCGTGGCGTTCGCGTGGCGCTTGCCAGCTCGTCTCCCATGGTTAGCATCGAGGAAGTGCTCAACGCATGCGGGCTGTCTGATGCCTTTGAGTATGTGGTGAGCGGCGAGCAGTTTAAGGAGAGCAAACCCGAGCCCGACATCTACCTGCATGCGCTGGACCTGCTGGGGCTGCCCGCGAATCGTTGCTGCTGCGTTGAGGATTCCGTTCCGGGCATTACCGCGGGTAAGCGAGCCGGCCTGACGGTCATTGCCAAGCGCGAGGAACGCTTTGGCTTTAGCCAGGATGCCGCGGACAAGATTATCGACCAGCTGCCGGAGCTGCTCACGCTTTCTTAGGAGCGCGGTAGTTGCGCGTTTTTCGGGTCAGATGAGTAAATACCCGACATTTTGGTGCGGCAGCAAGCATACTTTATGCTAATGCGGGCTTAAGGGCTTGTTGAATGCCCTTGAGCCCGCTTTTGACTTAATTGTGCTGGGAGAGGGTATATGCCACCGACTGAAGGGCTAACTGACGGTAAAGCAGCGATACCGCTGTACCAACAGGTCATTGATATCATTAAAAACGAAATCAACTCCGGCGCCTACAAGGCAGGCGCGCGGATACCCAACGAATTCGAATTGGCTGAGAGCTATAAAGTTGGCCGCGTTACCGTGCGACGCGCTATTGAGGAGCTCGTCCAGCAGGGCTATCTAACGAAGCGACAGGGGAAAGGCACGTTCGTCAATGCCCCCAAGCTCAAGCGCAAGATTCGCCAGAAGGATGACGTCCAGAGTTTTTCGGACGCATGCCGCGTTAACGGAATGGAACCGGGGGCGTGTGTCATTTCGAGAAAGATATTGCCGGCGGATTCTACCGAAGCACAGTTCTTTGGTGTTCCCGTTGGAACTGACTTGATTTGCGTCGAGCGTGTGCGTACTGCCGATGGCGTCCCCGTCATGCTTGAGAACAACATATACGTTTACGAGGACAACGCCTATCTATCAACGGCGCCTCTATCTAACCAATCCATTTTTGAGTTCGTGCGCAACCAGACTGGCCGCATGCCCGCGTTTACCGACCCGTGCACGCTCGAGATCGCGTGCGCATCGCCCGAGGTCGCTCGGTTGCTGGCGGTTCCCGTTGGCGAACCCTTGTTTTATATGGAAGCCTTCTTTTTCGATGAGCAACGGCGGCCGTTTATCATCGGTCGTCAGCGGATCGTTGGGTCTCGCTACGTTTTTGACATCTAGGACATTGCGAATGGAAACGCCCGGTGGATCATCTCACCGGGCGCTTCCATACCGTTCACGGCGCGAACGCGACCGTTCAACCGCGTTGCGGCAATCAGTTTGAAATTATCTTGATGACGGGAAAAGCTGCTGGTAATCTATAGAACGTCATAGAACGTTTGCCTTATGCAAGCGTTGAAGCGAGATGCGATGCAGTCTCGAGTTCTTTGGAGGTATCTATGTCAGATACGAAGGCGAAGAAGACAAACAGACGTTTTAAGTTCAAATTACCGCATGTCTATACGATCATGTTCTTGCTGATCGTTGTCTTTGCGGTCCTGACTTGGATCGTTCCCTCGGGTCAGTATCAGCGCAAGACGATTTCGACAGCGGCGGGCGAGCGCGAAGTCGCCGTTGCTGGAACCTATGAACAGGTCGATAAGAACTACACCGATTCCGAGACCGGCGAGACCATCAATCTGGGTCAGGATATCTTCGCGGTCCTGCAAGCGCCCACTAAGGGCATCCAGGAGGCTGCCGACGTCGTTGCGTTCGTCTTATTGATTGGCGGATCGTTCGCAATCATCACCAAGACCAACGCTTTGAATGCCGGCATGAGCCGTGTGATTAAAAAGCTCAAGAACAAGGACATCCTCATCATTCCCATTACGATGACGTTGCTGTCCATTTGCGGCACTACGTTTGGCATGTCTGAGGAAGCCCTGCCGTTCTATGCCATCTTCATTCCCATCATGATGGGTATCGGTTATGACTCGATGACGGCATTCATCATCTGCTTCCTTGGTCCTAACCTGGGATATTGTGCTTCGACCATCGACCCGTTTAATGTTTTGATCGCCCAAGGCATCATTGGCATCGAGGGTAATCCGCAACTGTGGCTGCGCGCCGTTTCTTGGGTCATCTTCACTGCCGTCGGTATCGCATGGGCCATGCGCTACGCTATGCGCGTCAAGAAAAACCCCGAGTCGTCCATTACGTACGAGGACGACAAGCTCAAGCGTGTTGAGTTTTCCGTGACCGATGCCTCCATCGAGGAAGAGTTCACTACCCGTCAGAAGCTCGTACTTATCGATTTTGCCTGCGGTATGGGCATTATCGTCTGGGGTCTTGTTACCCAGGGCTGGTACATGAATGAGATTTCCGCCGTGTTCCTTGGCATGGGCTTGCTTGCCGGTATCCTGGGCGGTCTTGACCAGCAGACGATCGCTGAGGAGTTCGTTAAGGGTCTCGCCGATTTTGCGTACGCTGCTATCGTTATCGGTATCGCTCGCGGTATTCTGGTCATCGCCGAGGGCGGCATGATCATCGACACCATCCTCCAGGCGCTTGCTACTGCGCTCGCCGGTGCACCCGCTGCCGTCTACACCACGTTTATGTATATCGTCCTTGGCCTGCTCTCTTTGCTGGTTCCCTCGAGTTCTGGACTTGCGGCGCTCACCATGCCCGTCATGGGTCCGCTGACCGAGCTTATGGGCCTCAATCCCGAGGCGGCCGTCACCGCGCTCCAGTTTGCTAATCAGACCATCAACACCATCAGTCCCGTGGCGGGCATGACGGTCGCCGGCCTTGCCGTGGCTAAGATTTCGTTTGGCCAATGGTGGAAGACCATTTGGAAGTTCTTCATTTTCATGGTCGTCTTTGGCCTGATCGTAACGGCAATCTCTGGCATGCTTCCGGTGTAGGTGGTTGTGATGTCTGATCGTTTAACGGTCCTGACGTCTAAGAGCGTCTTTACCGGTACGGGGGACCTGCCGTTCGAAGGTTTCGTAGCGGTCCGTGGCAATCGAATTGAGGCGGTTGGCACCAAGTGTGAGCTAGCTTCGTATTTGACCCAGGCGGACGAGGTAGTTGATCTGGGCGACCGTACCGTCATGCCTGGCCTGATCGATGTGCATACCTTCTATACAGGCTGGGCGCTGCGGACGTTGGGGTCTGATCTGTCCGGCATCGCTGATGCCAAAGAGGCCGTGTCGCTCTTGCGTGCATGGAAAGAAGATCATCCGGATTGCGCGGCGGCTTTTGGCCACAGCCTACCCGAAACGTTGGCATCGGATGCCGAGAACGCAAATACGGCAGCTGTGTTTGACGATTGTTTTGGCGATATCCCTGTCGTCTGCTTTACACCGGGTGCGGAGACCTGCGTTCTCAATGCTGCCGCCAGTGCACGATACGGCTTTACACCCCAGGCGTGCTATGCCGAGAAGATCTGGCGCATGATGAGCGATTTCCTCGCGCTGCCCGAGGTACGTGCGGGGTATTCGGACTACATGAGCATGCTTAACGAGCGCGGCGTTACCGCCATCAAGGAGATGGCGTTTGATGACTACTACGGTTTTGCCGACGAAATGGCTCGCCGTGAGGAATCTGGTGAGCTGACGGTTCGCGTCTCTATGATGTCGCAGCCGGTGGGTGCCGGTGCAAATCTGGCATATGCCCGCGAGGCACGAGAGCGCTTCCGGGGACCGTTCGTTCGTTTTTCTGGCTTCAACCGTATGACCGATCGCGGCGTATGGGCGGGGCTTGCCGAGATGATAGACCCCTATGAGGACTCGGCCGATGCGGGCGCTGCCGGCAAGACGGTCGTCGAGGAGCCAGAGTGGGATCTGATTGAGAACGAGCTGCGCGCAATTGATGCTGACGGCTTCCGA
>CAUBWQ010000070.1 GCA_958439775.1 uncultured Collinsella sp.
TGCTGGAGAGGGGCCAAAGGGAGCTCAAGCCCATAAGGAGGGCCTACGAGGCATGGGTCGAGGCCGGACTTCCGCTCGATTGGGACAGGCAGGCCTTCGAGGCCGAACGCAAAATGGATTCTAAAAAACACCTTGCCAAATAGGAGCGTCAAGACGCAAAGAGGCTCCGCAGCGCGAAGCGCAATGCGGAGCCTCTTTGCATGTCCGAGGACGTTCCGGAGAGAAACCCCCGTCACGCCCCCGGATTCCCGGTGGGAGTTCTAGACCTTGTCGGCCTTAGTACATACCGCCACCCTGCTGACCAGCGGTAGCAGCAGCGATTGCGTCCTCAAGCTGAGTGTTCTTGGGGACATCGGAGACGGTAGCCTCGGTGATGAGGATCAGGCTGGCGACAGAAGCAGCGTTCTGCAGGGTGTCGCGGCTGACCTTGACGGGGTCGAGGACGCCCACCTCGATCATATCGCCCCACTCGCCGTTGGCAGAGTTGAGACCCTGGCCGGCGGGCAGCTCGGCAACCTTGTCGACCACGACAGCGCCCTCAAAACCAGCGTTCTTGGCGATGGTAGCGACCGGAGCAGTCAGAGCCTTCTTGACGATATCGACGCCGATCTTCTCCTCGGGGTCGTCGATCTCGACAGCATCGAGCGCAGGAGCAGCGTCCATGAAGGCGACGCCGCCACCGGCGACAATGCCCTCCTCGACAGCAGCGCGGGTAGCCTGCAGGGCATCCTCGACGCGGTGCTTGATCTCCTTGAGCTCGGACTCGGTAGCAGCGCCGACCTTGATGACGGCAACGCCACCGGAGAGCTTGGCCAGGCGCTCCTGGAGCTTCTCACGGTCGAAGTCAGAGGTGGTGTTCTCCATCTCACCCTTGATCTGAGCGATACGAGCGTCGATGGCCTCCTTGGAGCCAGCGCCGCCGACGACGACGGTGTTGTCCTTGGAGATGGTGACGGACTTAGCGGTACCGAGCATATCGGCGGTGATGTTAGCGACCTTCACGCCCAGCTCGTCCAGGGCAGCCTGGCCACCGGTGAGGACGGCGATGTCCTCGAGGATGCGCTTGCGGCGATCGCCGTAGCCCGGGGCCTTGACGGCGCAGACGTTGAGGGCGCCACGGATCTTGTTGAGGACCAGGGTAGGCAGAGCTTCGCCGTCGATGTCCTCAGCGATGATGAGCAGGCCACGGCCAGCGCGCTGGACAGCCTCGAGAACGGGCATGATGTCCTGAACGCTGGAGATCTTCTGGTCGGTGATGAGGATGTACGGATCCTTCATCACGGCCTCCATGCGGTCGTTATCCGTGACGAAGTAAGCGGAGACATAGCCCTTGTCGAACTGCATGCCCTCGACGGTGTCGATGGTGATGTCGAACGTCTGGGAATCCTCGACGGTGATGACGCCGTCCTTGCCCACGACCTCCATGGCCTCGGCGATCTTCTCGCCGACCTCGGGGTCACCGGCAGAGATGGTGCCGACGGAAGCAATCTGCTCCTTGGTCTCGACCGGCTTAGCCTGCTTCTTCATCTCGGCGACGGCGGCGTTGACGGCCTTGTCGATGCCGCGACGGATGGCCAGCGGGTTGGCGCCAGCGGCGACGTTGCGCAGACCGTCGTTGACGATGGCCTGAGCGAGCAGAGTTGCGGTGGTGGTGCCGTCACCCACGGTGTCGTTGGTCTTGGTGGCAACCTCCTTCACCAGCTGAGCGCCCATGTTCTCGATGTTGTCCTCGAGCTCGATCTCCTTGGCGACGGAAACGCCGTCGTTGGTGATGGTCGGGGCACCGAACGTGCGCTGCAGCGCAACGTAGCGACCCTTGGGGCCCATGGTGACGGTAACGGCGTCGGCCAGAGTGTTGACGCCCTTGGCGAGCTTAGCGCGGGCATCGGTGTTGAACGTAATGTTCTTTGCCATGGTAGTTAATCCTCCAAAAGAAATGTGACTCGCGTCGCCGCTTCCGAGTCCTATGCGGCGGACGCGTTCAAAGACGAATCAGAGATTCTGACGAGACTAGGCCTCGACGACAGCGTAGATGTCGTCGGCGCGCATCAGCAGATACTTCTCGCCGTCGACCTTGACCTCGTTGCCACCGAACTTACCGTAGATGACAACGTCACCGACCTTGACGTCCATGGGGATGCGCTCACCCTTGTCGTTGACCTTGCCGGCGCCCACGGCAACGATGGTGCCGCGCTGCGGCTTCTCCTGAGCGTTGCTGGCGATATACAGACCAGAAGCGGTCTTCTGCTCGGCCTCGTCGGGCTTGACCAGAACACGATCTGCAAGCGGCTTCAAAGACGACATGCTTGTCTCCTCCTTTTTGGGCCGCGCGGTTATACCACGCGAATTAACCCTTTTTGTTTGCGTACGCGTTGAATGGTACCCACGAATGGCGGGTTATACAACACGGAGTCAAAAAATCTTATTTTTTGGCACTTAGATTTTCTGAATGCCGGGGGATAACTTAGAAGTGGCTCCCGGGGCGGACCGGAGGGCATGAAGTTTGCTGCTCTACAGTCCTGCGCAAGACGGAAAGCACATTAAGTGCTTTCCTTTGCGTGCGGAACTCGCGACAAACTTCATGCCCTCCGGTCCGCCCCGGGAGCCAGGTTGACTAACTAGGGCCCGGAATTCAGAGAAGTCAGTGCAGCAAAATGGCGATGCGGATGGAATGCACAAGATAGGGGCACGTTGTTGGGACGCGCTCTTTTAAGTTGCGGTGGAATAGTTCCTGTTTTTGGGCTTGAAGGCCGATTTTAGGGACTATTTCACCGCAACTGAGGTGTGGATGTGGGGTTAGCGCTCGTAAATCAAGTTACCTGCCAGGTAGGTGGTCTGAACCTTGGTAGCCTGGAGCTCTTGGGGGTCGATGGTGAGCGGGTTTTGGTCCAGGACTACCAGGTCGGCATACTTGCCGGGCTCCAAGCTGCCGAGGTTTTGCTCGTCGCCCGCTGCATAGGCGCTGCCCAGGGTGTAGTTGCGCAGGGCTGTTGCTGCATCGATGCGCTCGCTCGGTAACCAGCCGCCCTCGGGCCAGTGGCTTTTGGGATCCTGGCGCGTGATAGCCGTGTAGAGCACGTTCATGCTTGTAACAGCTGTGATGGGGCTATCGGTGCCGAAGGCTTGGCGGATGCCGCGCTGCTTATAGGTCGCAAACGGCCACATGATGCGGCTGCGCTCCAAGCCTAGGTCGCGCTCCGGACCACCCGGGTCGAGCGTGATATGGCAGGGCTGGCTCGAGGCAATGACGTTGAGTTTGCGCAGACGATCGATGTCCTCGGGCAGCAAATTCTCCAAATGCTCAAGCGTATTATGGCCGTGCTGGGGCAAGCCGTAGAGCTCTGCCGCCTCCTCAAAGATATCGAGTGCGGCATGAATCGCACCGTCACCAATAACGTGGATGCGCACGGTGTGACCGCGCTCCGCAGCCGCCAGAACCAATTTTCGCATGCGCTCAGCCGGGACTGTCAGACGGCCCTGGTCGCCCGGGAAGCGCGGATTGGTATAGGGCTCGGTGAGATATGCCGTGTGTTCACTCGACACGCCATCGAAGAACTGCTTAAAACCCGGCGCCGAAAGCAGCGCGTTGTTCGCATAACGTACCTGGAGCTCTTCTAGACGCGACTGGTCATCCAACAGCGTGGGGAACAGATGGGCACGAATGCCCAGCTTGCCGGCTGTCTGCAGTTTGTCGTAGACGTCGTCGCGGATAAAATCGCAGCCTGGCATGCGCATGAGCGACATATCGCAGATCGAGGTGATGCCCTGCTCGGCCATGCGCCTCATTTGATCGGCGTAAGCGCTTGCGATGCGATCTTCGCCCAGCCACTCAAGGCAGCGCGGCAACAACTGCATGGCAGCCGCTTCGTGAGCAATGCCCGTAAGCTCGCCGCTTGCGTCCTTGTCGTAGCTGCCGCCCGCTGGCGGCTCGCTGTCGCGCGTGACGCCGAGCGCCTCGAGTGCGCGGCTGTTGAGCCAAAGCGTGTGCCCGTCGCCCGAATACATAACGCAGGGACGATCGGGGAATGCCGCATCGAGCGACGCCTTGGTAGGATGCTCGGGCGGGTCCCAACGGTAGTCGCGCCAGCCCTGCGTCACAACCCAGGCGTCATCGGGCAGGTCCTGGGAAAACTCGAGCGCATGTTGTACCAGTGCCGCCTCGGACGTGCCCATATCCATGAGCATGTACGGCGAGGAACCGACCGAGGTATGGAAGAAGTGCAGATGAGCGTCATGGAAACCGGGGCAGACAAACTGCTCGCCGTAGTCGATAACTGACGTGGCGGCGGGAGCGGCGGCAATCACGTCATCGGGCGCACCGACTGCGACGATACGGTCGCCCGCGATGGCAATCGCCAGCTCGCGGGCGGAATCGATGCCGTCTTGCGCGGTAAAGACGTTCTTGGAGCGAATAATCCGATCGATATGTTGCATGGGCATCCCCATCTCTGGCAGGAAATTCAACACCCCCGAGTGTACTCCCCCGCCTCGGTTACAAAATGCCAAGCGGCAAACGGCAGCTTTACCAGCCCTAGCGGCAGGTGGCATACTGGAGAGAGCCTGTACGATTTTGCGATCGAGCCAACAAGGAGCAAATCGACCATGACGAAGACCAAGGCACAGCAGATTATGGCGGCGACCGAGGTTCGCGCGGCAGACGACGTCACCGCGGCCATCCAGGATATCGCCGCCGAGTTTGAACCCTACATCATCAAGCAGCGCCGGCACTTCCATAAGCACCCGGAGCTGAGCCTTGCCGAGGAGCGCACGACTTCCGACATCGCCAACCAGCTCGACGCCATGAATATCCCCTACGAGCGTCCGCTCAAGACGGGCCTGGTGGCGACGCTTCGCGGCACCGCGCCGGATGCCTACCGCGAGGACGGCACGCCGCGCCGCCGCATCCTGCTGCGCGCCGATATCGACGCCCTGCCCGTCACTGAGCAGACCGGCGAGGAGTTCGCCAGCGTCAATGAGGGCTGCATGCACGCCTGCGGTCACGACTGCCATATCGCCATGATGCTCGGCACGTTGCAGATTCTGCGCCACATGACCGATGACATCCACGGCGAGATTCGCATCGTATTCCAGCCCAGCGAGGAAAACGGCCAGGGCGCCAAACTCATGATTGGCACGGGTGTGCTCGACGGCGTCGATGGCGCCTACGCCGCGCACATCTGGAGCGAGGTCGACGCCGGTACCGTAAGCTGCGAGCCCGGCCCACGCATGGCAAATACCGACTGGTTCCGCATCGACGTCCGCGGCACCTCGTGCCATGGCGCCATGCCCCAGCGCGGCCACGACGCCGTTATGGTTGCGGCAGAGATCGTCAACGCCCTGCAGACCATCGTCTCGCGCGAGATTAGCCCCTACGAGCCGGCTGTCATCACCGTCGGCGAGCTGCACGGCGGCACCGCGCGCAACGTTATCGCCGGCACGGCCTACCTCGCCGGCACAGTGCGCACCTACGGCGATTCGACCCACGAGGAAATGCCGGAGCTCATGCGCCGCATCGTGGAGCATACCGCGGCAGCTCTGGGCGCCGAGGCTGAGCTCACCGACTACACCATCGCCAACTACAAGGTCGAAAACGAGGTCGCCTCGAGCGAGCGCTGCCGTCAGGCTGTAATCAAGTGCCTGGGCCCCACCGGTCAAGGCCATTACCGTGGCACGCTTTCGGGCGAGGATTTTTCGGAGTACCTGCGCCGCGTGCCGGGCGTGCTCGCCTTTGTAGGTACGCGCAACCCCAAGATTGGTGCCACGTACGCCCAACATTCCTGCTTCTAC
>CAUBWQ010000071.1 GCA_958439775.1 uncultured Collinsella sp.
ATCCAGCCGCTGTGCTTGCAGAAGTTGCAGCCCTTGCCGCCGCAGACGTGGCAGCTCACGTCCACCTCGCAGCTAGGCTCGGTGAAGGGGAAGAAGTGCGGACGGTAGCGCGTCTTGCGGTCCTCGCCAAACATGCACTTAACAAAGTAGTCGAGCGTGCCCTTAAGATCGCCAAAGGTGATGCCCTCGTCGACGACTAGGCCCTCGATCTGGTTGAACTGCGGCAGGTGGCAGGCGTCGGCCGTGTCGGGACGGTAGACGGTGCCCGGGCAGCTCATGTAGATGGGCGGCTTCTGCGACTCCATGGTGTAGATCTCGGTGGTCGCGGTCTCGTTGCAAAGAAAAACGTCGGACTCGCCGTGAGCGTGAGCCTCGGGATGCGCGACGCTGCCGGGGTTGTTGTCGACCACATAGAACGTGTCGCGAGCCGAGCGGCTCGGGTGATCCATGGGCGCGTTGAGCGCGGTGAAGTTGTAGTAGGAGGTATCAACCATGGGGCCGGACTCGACGGTGTAGCCGATGCCGCAGAAGATGTCCTCGGCCTCCTCGATGATCTGCTTGATCAGGTGCTGGTGGCCGATCTGCGGACGGATGCCCGGCAGCGTGATGTCGACGGCCTCGTGCTCGAGTGCATGCTTGAGGGCGGCGGCCTTCATCTCGGTGGTGCGCTCGTCGAGCATACCCTCAATCAGCTGGCGCATCTCGTTGGCGCGCTTGCCCATCATGGGACGATCCTCGGGGGCGAGCTTGCCCATCATGCGCATCAGGCCGGTGATGCGGCCCTTGCGGCCGAGCAGCTCAACGCGCGCGGCCTCGAGCTTGGCGGCGTCGTCGGCGCTAGTGACGAGCTCCTTGGCCTCTTCCTCGAGTTTGACCAGATCATCAATCAGACTCATGTCTTCCCTTTCGTCTCTCGCGCATCCGCGCTCCGGGACGGCTGACGCTGCCCGATGCTGCGGATGCGCGGCCCGGTTCGGTAACAACACGCCGTCCTCGGGCATGTCCATTGCCCACGGACGGTTAAATTCCGCGGTACCACCTTGTTTGACCCGGCGGATGTCTGGCCCGCCGCGCCCACTCTGCGCCTCTTGTCGCGAGGCTCACGGCTTCCCTACTGGGGCTTCGCCGCCGCTGGCCGCGCGCCCGTTGAGGTCGCTGCTCGGGAGTGAACGCTTGGCCCTTGCCACCGCAGGAAGGCTTGCAGCCCATGACCTTCCCTCTCTTGCCGGCGACGCGGCGGGCAAACCCTCTCCGTCAACGCATTGGGTTATAGGATAACACATTCTGCGAGCATATCGCCGCGTTCCGTTTTGTTCGCACTGGGTACAAGACGGGGAGCTGTGCAAACTGGCCGCACGCCTACCCGTGGCGTCCGGTCTGCGAGATCAAGGATATAGGTATGGGAAAGAAACTCGATAAGAAGGCCAAGGCCGCCGTGGCCAAGGCCTCTAAGAGCGCCAAGGCGGGCAAGGGCATCAAGAAGCTCCGCAAGCTCGAAGGCAAACTGTGGACCCGCGAGTACCTGCTCAAGATTGCCGAGTTCGATGGCGCGACGATTGCCCCCGCCAACGGCGCCGCGGCCCGCGCCGATGCTATGGGCACCCTTGCCGGCGAACATCACAAGCTCCTGACCAGCAAAAAGTCCGTTGAGCTCGTGCGCTCTCTCGCGCGTGAGACGGTTGCAGGCGGCAAGATCGACGACCCGCAGCTGCTCGACGAGATTCGCGTGCTCGGCCGCGACCAGCGCGAGGCAAGCGCCATTCCCACCGAAGAAGCCGAGGCCTGGACCAGGCTCACCTGCGAGGCCGACGCCGTGTGGCACAAGGCCAAAACGGCCAATGACTGGGCGAGCTTTGAGCCCTATGTGGACAAGATCGTCAGCCAGCTCAAGCATCAGGCCGAGCTCATGGACCCCAAGCGCGACCCATACGACGTGTGGCTCGACCAGTACGAGCGCGGCCTTTCCACCGAGAGCTTCGACGCATTTTGCGAGGAGGTTAAGGCCACGGTCGTGCCGCTCGTTCACGCCATCGGCGAGCGCGGTCAGCAGCCCGCTGCCGACTTTTTGCATGCCCGCGTGCCCGAAGCCGCCCAGCGTGCCATGAGCTTCGACCTGATGAAGCTCGTCGGCCTTAACCTGGACGACACCACGCTCGCCTTTACCGAGCATCCGTTTAGCGAGGGCTTTGCCGTGGGTGACGCGCGCATCGCCACGCACATCTACGAGGACGACTGCATCTCCAACGTCTACAGCATCATCCACGAGGCCGGTCACACCATGTACGAGCTGGGCGTGAACCCCGCCTACGCGCGCACGTGCCTGGAGGGCGGCACCTCCATGGGCATCCACGAGAGCCAGAGCCGCTTCTTTGAGAACACCGTTGGCCGCAGCCGCGCCTTTATGGGGCCGCTGCTCGAGGTGTTGCGCCGTCACGCGCCCGAGGTCTACGGCAACGTGGACGAAGATGCGCTCTACCACGCCGTGAACATCGCCCAGCCGTCGCTGATCCGTACCGAGGCCGACGAGCTCACCTACCCGCTGCACGTTATGGTGCGCTACCAGATCGAGCGCATGCTGTTTGCCGGCGAGGCCACGGCCAAGGACATCCCCGCGCTTTGGAACCGCTTCATGGATGAGTACCTGGGCATTCCCGTTCCCGACGACACGCACGGCTGCCTACAGGATACGCACTGGAGCGGCGGCTCGTTTGGCTACTTCCCCACGTATGCGCTGGGCAGTGCCTACGATGCCATGTTTGTGCCGGCCATGTGCCGCGACGGTGTCGACCTTAACGGCGCCTGTGCGAGCGGCGACCTGGCGCCCGTCCGTGCCTGGCTGGGCGAGCACATTTGGCAGTGGGGCCGCGCCAAGGACGCGCCGGAGCTCATCAAGGGCGCCTGCGGCATGGACTTTGACGCCCGCTACTACTGCAGCTACCTGCAGGACAAGTTCACCACGCTGTACCAGCTGTAAGGCATAACCGACACGCCAACGCAAAGGGGGCGCCGCGGAACCAATCCGCAGCGCCCCCTTTTTTCACCTAGTCGTTTAAGAACGTCCCCAATGACTACAGCGTCGAGCAGTTACGCGGTTTGGTAAAACCGCGTAACTAAAAAGCCTCCAGAGCACTTGCGATGCGCTTCATGGCGGCATCGGCAGATGCTTGGTCGGGCGCCTCGGCCAGAACGCGGATAACCGACTCGGTTCCGCTCTTGCGCACGAGCACGCGGCCCTCGCCTGCCAGCGCAATCTCGGCCTCGGCGATGGCGTTCTGCACGCCCATGTTCTCGAGCGCGGCGTCCTTGTCCGCCACGCGCACGGCCACCTGCGCCTGCGGCAGCAGCTTGCACGGAGCCGTGAGCTGCGAGAGCGTCTCGCGCTCGGCACGAATCACTTCCATCACGCGCAGCGAGGTCATAATGCCGTCGCCCGTGCGCTCGATATCGCCAAAGATCGTATGGCCCGTCTGCTCGCCGCCCAGGCTGTAGCCGCCCTCGCGCATCTTGGCATACACGTGACGGTCGCCCACGCCGCTGGTCACGGCGCTCAGACCGGCAAGCTCCAGCGACTTGACCAGGCCAAAGTTGCTGGCAATCGTCGGCACCACGGTACCGCCCGAGAGTCGCCCGTGCTTGTTCAGATACACGCCGCACACGTACAGGATCTGGTCGCCGTCTACCACGCGACCGCGCTCATCCACGGCCAGGCAGCGGTCGGCATCGCCGTCGTAGGCAAAACCCACGTCCAGGCCCTGCTCCACCACATGGCGCTGCAGACGCTCCATATGCGTGGAGCCGCAGTCGACGTTGATGTTAAAACCATCGGGCGCGGCGTTGATCACGCGCACGTCAGCGCCCAGCGCGTCGAACACCGGCTTGGCCACCGAGGAAGCCGAGCCGTTGGCGCAGTCGATACCGATCTTGACGCCCTGCAGCGAAAAGTTCGCGCTGGCGATGAGCGAAGCAATGTAGCGGTTGCGGCCCTGCATGTAGTCCACCGTGGCGCCGATGTGGTTGCCCGTGGCCAGCGGCACCTCGCTCTTGCCATCGATGTAGTCCTCGATGAGCTCCAGTACGTCCTCGTCCATCTTAAAGCCGTCGCTGTTGACGAGCTTAATGCCGTTATCGCAAAACGGGTTGTGGCTCGCGCTGATCATGATGCCGCAATCGAAGCAGCCCTCCACGGTCTGATGCGCCACGCCCGGCGTGGGGATCACGTGCAGCATATAGGCGTCCGCACCGCTCGCGACCAGACCGCTCACCAGCGCCGCCTCGAACATATAACTCGAGCGACGCGTGTCCTTGCCCACGATGACGCGTGCCTTGCGCTCGCGGTTGGCGCCGTAATACCAGCCCACAAAACGGCCAATCTTATAAGCGTGCTCTACCGTCAGCCCAACGTTGGCCTCACCGCGAAAGCCGTCGGTGCCAAAGTACTTCATGCGCTCTCCTTACAAAATAGGGGCGGACAGATTGCCTGTCCGCCCCAAAATGGTACTCGATTATCTGCGCTACCAGAAAAACCCTACGCCGACGCGCTGTCGCGAGCCGCCTGGCATGTAGGGGTCTGACGCAGCGTAAGAGGCTTGTCCCCCGCCTCGGCCGACGTGGTCAGCGTATACGTGATCGTCGTCGTCTCGCCAGCATGCAGGTCAACGGTGCCCGAATAGAAGGGGATTCCATGCCACGTAGCGGCACCAAGACCAAACTGGGTACCCTCAACCGTAAGGTCACTGATGTTGCCACCCGTCGGGGCAAACAACGAGACATTCAGACGCTCGTCGTCACGCGCGGCATCGGGCGCGCTCGCCGCAACGTAGTCGGGCAGCTTGCCAGCCTCCTCCTGCGTCATGATGTTCGTCAGGGTAACGGTGATGCGATAGGAGCACGTGCCGTCGCCGTTCTTCACGCCCTGACCAATCTGAGTGTCGGCGTTCAGATACCAGTCGAGCTTGGAGAAGCTCAGGTTGTTAAAGTAAACGCCGGCAACGGGATCGGCACTCGGATCATCCGGATCGGGCAGCGAAGCGTCAATGCCCGTCTCTTTGATGGCATTCTGCTCATCATCGTTTCTCATCCACGCGATCAGGCGGCCCTCTTCGGCACCGCGCTCAACGGCGCTGACAAGCTTCGTAACATCGACATCGCCGATACCGCCAAGGACCTTGTCGAAGGCAGCGCTGGCGACGGATGCAAAGATGCCGTCCGACTCCTCGACCGGATAGTTCCAGTACACATCGTGCATGAGGACCTTTGCGGCGTTGGTGCCGTCGACAACCGTTCCGTCGGGCAGTGACACGTTACCGACCAGGCCCAGCAGATACTGCAGGAACACCGGGTCGATACCGATGACGCCATCAACGTCCTGTCCATACTGGGACTTCCACAGCGCGGCGACACGCTGCGAGTTGCGGGGCCAATCAGGCGAATAGGTATTGCCCGAGTTGTACAGGTTGCTGTGGTTGCCGAACAGCGCCTCATCCTCTTCGTCGACGCTCTCGACCGCCTCATCCTCGCTCAGTCCAATGCGGGGAACACACTCGCCCATCGACATCTGACCGTCGGTGACCGAAATCAGGCCCTGCGAACCGCCAAAGCCGCCGCAGGCACGAATCTCGACGTTGTTCATGGCGTACATAAGGTAGTTGCGCGTCTGGCCGTTGGCGCCGAGCATCTGGGGAAGGACGGGGGCGACCTTCTCCGCCGCGTCAACCGCGCCGTTGAGGGTGGCAAAGCCGTCCTTGGCCTTATCGACCAGCTCGGTCACCTGGGAAATATGAGTATCGC
>CAUBWQ010000072.1 GCA_958439775.1 uncultured Collinsella sp.
GTTCGTAGCCGCTAGCTTTACTGCAATACAAGACGGCCCTGCACCTCTCGAGGTGCAGGGCCGCTGTCGTTGATTTAAGGCGCCGCTAGAAGTTGGCGTCGTTGAGTTGTTCGCTCTCGAGGCCGTCGAGCTGTTGCTGTTCGGGCGTATCGGCGACGCTCTCGAGCAACTCGGTGGGATCGACGTTCATGTCCTTACCGGCTTCGTTGCCGTTGACCAAGTCGTCCGAGAAGATGTCGACTTCCATTTCCTCGGCCTCTTCGATCTGAACCTCGAGCGGCACCTGGGTGCGCACGAGCTTAACGGCCGGGCGCATGCGGGCAAACAGCGGCACGTACTCGATGATGATGGCCGAGTTCTCAAGACCGTACCAGCGTGCCGGGCTTCCGCAGGCGCGGCGGACGGCGTACTTGATTGCCATCACGCGGTGGTCATTGCGGTTGATGTCCGTTTCGGGGGCAAGCATCTTGCGCAGCATACAAAAGCGGAAGTCACCCACGTTGCCGCGTGTCTCGTAGATGGAGTAGGTGTGATGTTGCGGCGGCAGCTCGCCCGATGCCATCAAGTCGCCGACGATCTGACGCAGGTAGGCATTAACGCGCTGGTTGACCTTAAAGCCCAGGTCCAGGCGCACGCGGAATAAAAAGTCCGTGCCAAAGGTCTCGACGGAATACTCGTGCGTATAGGGCTCGTCGGTGACATGCACGTTAATGAACCAATACGCCTTGGCGCGCTTGGGATGTTTATCCAGGATGGAATAGAGCACGTCGCGGTCGAGCGTGAGCGGATCGGGGCTGTTGGTGAGAAACACCAGGTTGTCGGCGAGCACGGGATAGGTCTCGTCGTTGCGCAGGCGGTTGAGCTGGTCGATGTACTTGGAGACGGGCAGCAAAATCGTCTGCGTGCGCTCGATGGCGGTGCCGCGGCGCCACACGTACATAAGGCCAAGCAGCAGTGCGGCCAGGAAGATCATGACGTAGCCGCCGTCAAAGAACATGGTGAGGCACGAAGCGAAGAAGCACAGCTCAATGGCACCAAAGAGCAGGGCAAAGATGCAGGCGCCCAGCTTGTGCTTGAGGATGCCGATGATATAGCTCGTCAAAAGCGTCGTGGTCATGAGCATGGTCACGGTGATGGCGAGGCCATAGGCACTCTCCATGCGCTCGGAGTTTTGGAACAGCAGCACGATGAAGATACAGCCGACCCACATGATGTTATTGACGAGCGGAATATAGAGCTGACCCTTGGTGTCGCTGGGGTAGTGGATGCGCAGGTGCGGCATAAGGTTGAGGCGCGTTGCCTCGGATACCAGCGAGAACGAGCCGGTGATGAGGGCCTGCGAGGCGATGATGGCCGCCACGGCCGAAAGCACGATGGCAAAGGGGCGCAGGGGCTCGGGAGGCATCATATAGAACGGGTTAACGATATCCATCGCGAGCATCTGGGGGTTGGAGTTATTGGCGAGCAGCCAAGCTCCCTGACCCAGGTAGTTAAGGATAAGCGCTGCCTTAACAAACGGCCAGGATGCATAGATGTTGGCCTTGCCAACGTGGCCCATGTCCGAGTAGAGGGCCTCGGCGCCGGTCGTCGACAGGAAGACGAAGCCGAGCACCATGATGCCCGAGTGGTTGATGGGCGAGAACAGGAACATGATGCCGCGGATGGGGTTGAGCGCGCGTAGGATGGACAGGTTGCCGAGCATGTTGAACAGGCCGGCGCCCGCCAGGAACAGGAACCACAGCGTCATGAGCGGGCCGAAGAGCTTGCCGATTGACGAGGTGCCGGCGCGCTGCATGGCAAACAGACCGCAGATAATGATGATGGTGATGATGATCACATTGGTCTGACCGTCACCCAATAGTGCGTGGCCCCACTCGATGGTACGCAGGCCCTCAATGGCTGTGGTGACCGTGACCGCGGGGGTGAGGATGCCGTCGGCGAGCAGCGCCGCGCCGCCGATCATGGCGGGGAGAATCAGCCATGGCGCCACCTTGCGCACGAGACTGAACAGGGCGAAGATGCCGCCTTCGTTGTGGTTGTCGGCCTTCATGGCGATTACCACGTACTTGACCGTGGTCACGAGCGTCATGGTCCAGATGACGAGCGAAAGCGCGCCCAGGATCATGTCCTCGCTGACGGTACCGATGCCGCCGTTGTTGGCGACGATTGATTTCATGGTGTACATGGGGCTCGTGCCGATGTCGCCATAGACGACGCCGAGCGTTACGAGCAGCATGCCAGCGGAGAGGGGGATGGCTCCGTGCCCGCCTTGCCCGCGCTGGTCTTGGAGGTTTGCCTCCAGTTTATTGTGTGCCACGAGGACTCCCTTAGACATCCGGTTATCTGTCTAGGACAAAAAACTTTATGCCGTCTTTATACATACAAGAGCAGTTTGGCACATAGGGTTATTTTAGACAATAATCCTCAGCTGGGGATTATTTATCTACGCAGGTAGCATTTCAAAGCAGGGGCTTTTAAGCACGTACTGTCTGGGCGATGCCAGCCTTGGCGTTTGCGCGTTTGCCGGCGAGTTCGCAAAAAATCGCGCCGCCGATGATAAGCGCGGCACCCATCAGGCGGACCGGTGTTATGGCTTCGCCCAAAAGGACGGCCGAGAACACGACGGCCGAAAGCGGCTCGAGGTAGCCGACGACCGCGACGGTCTGGACGGGCAGCTTGGCGACGGCGCTAAAGTAGAGCAGGCAACCGATGCCGGTGTTGATGACGCCGAGCATGACGACGGCGCGCCAATCAATACTGGCGGCGACGCCGGCGGACAGGAATGAGGGGGCGCCCTGCGTGATGAGCGTGAGGACCAGCGCGGTCACAAAGGCGGCGCTCACCTGGAGCGTGGAGTTCTCGAGGCCTTCGATGTGTGGCGCACCCTTGCTAGCGATGACCATCAGCGCATAGCAAAATGCCGAGGCGATACCGCAGACAATACCCGCAATGGGCATATTGCCGCCTAGACCTTGTGCTGCAATGAGAAAAGCACCGCAGGCGACGGCGATAAACCCGGCGATTTTGCCGCCGGTCAGTTTTTCACCAAAGATGAGTGGGGAGAGCGCCATAACGATGATGGGGCCACAGTAGTACAGCAGCGAGGATACGCCGACGCCGATCGTCTGGTAGGCGCGGAACAGAAAAATCCAGCTGGCGCCCAGCGCGGCTCCCGAGAGGAGGAGGGCTGCGGCTTCGCGGGGGCGAGATGGCGCCTGCAACTTATGGCTTTGGGTGATGGCGAGGATGGTGACAAGCGAGAGCGCGCCCAAAAACGTGCGTAGTAGCACGATATCGGAGCTCGGCAGCGCGATGGCAGCGGCGATGATGCCGTTGGAGCCAAACAATAGCAATGCTGCTAAGTACGTAAACAGTCCGTTGTTCATGCGCTGACATCCCCTCTATATCCGAACATGTTCACTATGGGTGAACTGGCTTTAGAAGAAAAGCGAATATAATGCATGGAAAACATGACAAAAACTCATGCAAGGGTGGGGACGTGCCGTGGAGACCAATATCCAAAAGATGCAAGTGCTGCTCGAGACGGTGCGTGCCGGCAGCTTTACGCGTGCTGCAGAGTGCCTGAGCTATTCGCAGTCGGGCGTGAGTCGCATGGTGGGCGACCTTGAGGCAGACTGGGGTTTTAAGGTGCTTGATCGCAGCCGCGAGGGCGTGGTGCTTTCTGCCGACGGGCGGCAGGTCATGCCGGCAGTCGAGGCGTTATGCGAAGAGTTTGGCCGCCTGCAGCGACGCGTGGACGAGATGCGAGGGCTCATGCGCGGCAAAATCTGCATCGGTACGTTTTCGAGCGTGGCGACCCACGTGCTGCCGCCAGTGATTGCGCGCTTTCGCGCCGATCACCCGGACGTCGATTACGAGTTGCTGATGGGCGATTACTCAGAGATTGAACAATGGGTGTCAGAGGGCCGCTGCGATCTGGGCTTTATCCCGCATGAGCCCCGAGAAAACGGCATGGCATCGCGGCCTTTGGTGCGCGACGAGTTGATGGCGGTAGTGCCGGCAGGCTCTTTGCTTGCCACGGCGGAGGCCGTCTCTCTTTCCGATTTGGCTAACGAGCAGTTTATTCTGCTAGAACGCGGCACCGATGACGAGATTACGCCGCTGTTTCGCCGCGCGGGCCTGGCGGTGCGCTCTAAGCTGTCGACTTGGGATGACTATGCGATTATGGCTATGGTCGAGGACGGCTTGGGCGCGAGCATTCTTCCCGCGCTCATCTTGCGCCGCTGTCAGTTCGATGTTGCCGTGCGACCACTCGAGGGACATCCCCATCGGCAGATCAATGCGATATATCGCACGGCTGACGTTTCGCTTGCCGCCGCTCGATTCCTTGAATACCTCTAAACGTGTGCACGTCATTGTCCGCTTTGGGCAAAACTCGGAGTTCCGTACGTTTTCTTATGAAATTGAACTTTCGAATGAGGTACGGCGCTATACTGCTTGCTAAATTGAACCTTGGTTCAATTCGTGTTCTATAAATTGAACTTTGCCAGCAAGGAGGTTCCTGTGGCCCAAGAGACGTTTTGCGATCGCCTGCGACAGACTATGTCCAATCGCGACGTTCGCCAGTCGGACGTAATCCGCGCATCGGAGATGCTCGGCAAAAAACTCGGCAAGAGTCAGATGAGCCAATATGTGAGCGGCAAGACGATCCCGCGGCGCGATGTGGCTGAGCTGCTCGCCCGGATTTTGGAGGTCGATGTTACCTGGCTGCTTGCCGGCGACGCCGATCAAGGCGAGGCATCATCACCCCGCAACGATTCCAAGCCCGAACCCCATCCCTCAGCTCAAATTGCAAGGAGCACCACCATGCGTACTTTTTCTAAATCCACCAAACTCGACAACGTCCTGTATGACGTGCGCGGTCCCGTCGTCGACGAGGCCGCCCGTATGGAGGACGAGGGCGAGCGCATCCTCAAGCTCAATATCGGCAACCCGGCGCCCTTCGGTTTCCGCACGCCCGATGAGGTCATCAAGGACATGCGCCAGCAGCTGCCCGACTGCGAAGGCTATTCCAACTCGCGTGGCCTGTTCTCCGCGCGCAAGGCGATCATGCAGTATTCGCAGATCAAGGGCCTGCCCAACGTTCAGATGGAGCATATCTACACGGGCAACGGTGTGTCCGAGCTCATTCAGCTCTCGATGAACGCGCTGCTCGACAACAGCGACGAGATTCTGGTCCCCAGCCCCGACTATCCGCTCTGGACGGCGTGCGCAACCCTTGCCGGCGGTCATCCCGTACATTATCTGTGCGATGAGCAGGCGGATTGGTATCCCGACTTGGAGGATATGGAGTCCAAGATTACGAGCGCGACCAAAGCCCTCGTCATCATCAACCCCAACAACCCTACGGGTTCCGTCTATCCGCGCGAGGTGCTCGAGGGCATCGTCGAGATTGCACGCAGGCATCAGCTGATGATCTTTGCCGATGAGATCTACGACCGCCTGTGCATGGACGGCTACGAGCACGTCTCGATTGCCTCGCTCGCCCCCGACCTGCCCTGCGTCACCTTTAGCGGCCTTTCCAAGTCGCACATGATCGCGGGCTATCGTATTGGCTGGATGGTGCTTTCGGGCAACCAGCGCTGCATGAGCGACTTCATCATGGGCGTCAACATGCTCTCCAACATGCGCCTGTGCTCCAACGTGCCGGCCCAGTCGATCGTCCAGACGGCACTCGGCGGCCATCAGTCCGTCAACGACTACATCCGTCCCGGCGGCCGTGTCTACGAGCAGCGCAACTTTGTGTATGAGGCGCTCAACA
>CAUBWQ010000073.1 GCA_958439775.1 uncultured Collinsella sp.
GGCTCAGGACTTCCATGATCTGACCAAAGAGAATCGGCGACAAGATGCAAACGACACCGACGAGCACGGCAACAACAACAATTAGCGCAATAAGCGAACCGATGCCGCGATTCACGCCATGGTGCTCGAGCCAGTTGGCGATCGGGGACATCACAAAAGCAATGATGGAGCCAACGGCAAGAAACTCAATAACCGGTGCCAGGATGCCCATAAGGTTAAAGATGACAGCAGCAATAACAATGCAGCCGACAACAGCCCAAATGCGCAGCGTCAGAACGCGGGTGTCGCGCAGCACGCGATCGGTTTGTTGGGGGTGCTCACTCATGAACGAATCATCACTCCGTCGGGGTCGATCTTGTCCTGAATCTTCTTAAGCGTGCGGCGCAGCAGACGCGAGACCTGCACCTGCGAGATGCCCAGCTTCTTGGCAATCTCGATCTGGGTCATGCCCTTCACAAAGCGCAGCTCGATCACCTCGCGCTCGCGCGGCGAGAAATCGCGGATGGCTTCCTCGATCACCAGGCGGTCATCGGTAAAGTCGAGCTCGTTGTCATCGTCGGCGTAACGGTCGAGAATCGAGGGGGCATCGTCGGAATCGGACGCACCAGGAGCCTCGATGGGCACCGAGGTATAGGCCGAAGACGATTCCATAGCCTCGAGGACCTCATCGACAGTCACATCTAGATACTCAGCGATCTCCTCAACCTTGGGCGAACGCTGCAGTTCGTTGGTAAGTTTGTCAGTAGCCTGGTTGACCTTGGCCGAGAGCTCCTGCAGACGGCGCGGCACGCGCACGCTCCAGCCCTTGTCGCGAAAATGGCGTTTGATCTCGCCCAGGATAGTGGGCGTCGCAAACGTCGTGAACTCGAGTCCGCGCTCGGGATCAAAACGGTCGATAGCCTTGAGCAAGCCCAGATAGCCGACCTGCATGAGGTCGTCGAGCGGCTCGCCGCGATTCTTAAATTTGTTGGCAAGAAACCTTACCAGGTTCATATGGGACATGACGAGCTGCTCGCGGGCGTCCGGATCACCGGTCTCCTTGTAGCGACGAAACAGCTCGCGGGTTTTCTCCTTGTCCCAAGCGGTCTTACCGCTCCGGGAACGTTCGGTCATATTAGATATCCGCCTTGAGGTCGAGGGAAAGCGTCAGGGGCGCCGCAGTCTTTTCGTAGGAATCGCACACGCTCGCGAGGATGAGCTCGGCATACACCGCAGCCTGGTCGTCTTCATCGACCGTAGCCTGGTCACCAAAGGTAATAGTCATGCCAACGTGGGTCTCATCGACATCGAATTTGATGGTGATGTCGTCGCAGTCGACCGCGGTGCAACCAAAGATGAAAGCCTCCTCGGCAGCCATGCGGATGTCCTCGATGCGATCGACAGACATAGAGCACAGGGCACCAACGTTGGCTGCCGTCATGCGCACAAGGCGAGCGAGACGCGGGTCACCGGCAACGGTCAGCGTGATAGGGCAGGTTGCTTCGCTACTCATCGCAGGACTCCTCAGAGGTCTCGGCGGGCGTATAGGTGTAATACTGAGCCGGCTTGGCTACAGAATTCTGAGCCACATCCGCGCCATCGGCGGCCTCGTCCTCGACAATTAGGACGCGCTCGGTAGGCTGCTCGGCCTCCGCAGCGGCAGCGGCGAGCTTGCGATCGGCATCGGCTGCAGGAGCCTTCACCTTATTGAAGAGCTTCTGCACAGCACCAGCGGCAGAGTCAGTCACGCTCGACACAGCATTGCTGGCCTCGGCCATGCTGCCCGTAACCTCGGAAATGTCGCGAACCACGGCTTCGACCTCTACGAGATTGGAGGTAAGGGCATCAACTGCCGTCTTGCTCGACTTAAGCAGCGGCTCCATCTGGGCAAGCGCCGGCGTAAGCTCATCGACAGCGCCATCGAGCTTTGCCACCACAGGCTGAGCCTCGGCGATGGTGTTGTTCAGGTCGTTCACGGTCTTATCGAGCGAGTCGACAACGGTGCGGGTCTTGCGCAGGGTAAGCGCGAGCTCAACGATGGCCCACACGCCGGCAACGGCGAGCAGCAGCAGGGCAATCTGAATGGGACTCATACAAGCCTCCCAAAGGAATCGATATACAGACGGTTTCCATGGTACCCCAAAGGGGACCGAACATGCCAAGAGCAGCAACGTGGGACAAAATTATCAGCAGCTACTTCGGTGCATTCCCGCTGCGGTCACGTTCACTTTGCTCTACGCGCCATTCTTCCCAACCGCGGCCGGCAGGCTGCCAGAACGCGCCGCGCTCCAGTCCCTCGGGCAAATAGCGCTGATCGACCCAGCCTTCGGGATAATCATGTGGATACTTATACATACCGTATTCATCGCTGCCCGGGCGATGGCGATCGCGCAGATAACTCGGCACCTCGCGAAGCCCACTAGAATGGATATCGGCCAGCGCCGCATCGATCGAAGCCTCGCACGCGTTGGATTTTGGCGCCAAGCACACATAGAGAGCGGCCTGAGCCAGGTTAATGCGGCACTCGGGATAGCCAATGACCTCGGCAGACTTAAACGCGGCATGTGCCACCAAAAGCGCCTGCGGGTCGGCGTTCCCAACGTCCTCAGAAGCATGAATCATAATACGGCGTGCAATAAACTTAGGATCCTCCCCTGCATCGATCATGCGCGCAAGCCAGTAGACCGTGGCATCGGGGTCGCTACCGCGCATGGACTTGATGAACGCACTGATGATGTCGTAGTGCATGTCGCCGTTTTTGTCATACGTAAAGCCGCGACGCGGGTTGGCAATCTTTACGTCATCCACGGTGATGGGATAACGCTCCCCCGCCGCCGGCGCTGGCGTCCCCTCGGTATCGGGACGCGTAACGGCAATCTCACTCGCAAGCTCAAGTGTCGTCAGGGCCGAGCGTGCATCACCCGCAGCCAGCGTACAAATGGTCTTGACCGTATCAACATCGGCCGAGAACTTTCCATTCAAGCCCTGCGGTGCCTCAAGCGCACGTTCAATAAGCGTGGCGATATCCTCATCCTTCAGATGCTCAAGCTCCACCACACGCCCACGCGACAACAGTGCCGAGTTAACCTCGAAGTACGGATTCTCCGTCGTAGCGCCAATCATAATGACGGTACGGTTCTCAACTGCATGCAGCAGGGCATCCTGCTGCGACTTAGAGAAGCGGTGAATCTCATCGATGAATAGAATGGTGCGGCGGTCGTACGTATTCAGGCGCGTCTTGGCCTCATCAATCACACGACGCAGGTCCTTCACGGTACCCGTGACGGCGCTGACCTCGACAAACTCGCTCTTGGTATGGTTGGCGATAATGTGGGCCAGCGTCGTCTTGCCCGTACCGGCAGGCCCGTACAGAATCACGCTCGAAAGCACGTCGTGCTCGATCGCGGCACGCAGCCATGAACCCTTACCGACGGCCTTTTGCTGGCCCACGTACTCGTCGAGCGAATTGGGGCGCATGCGCACCGCAAGCGGCGCATTCTGAAAGGAACGCTCGCGCGTCGAAGCAGAAAAAAGGTCGTCCATAGCCATCCCGTGTATCAATCAAAAACGTTTTCCACTAACAGTATACCGAATTAATACGAACTACCGTTCGTTAATATAGGTACGGTGCGGAAACTCCAGACCAGGGAACAGCTTGCTCGTCAGCTCGCAGAAATAACCGTCCGTCATGCTCGCGATATAATCCACCACGGCTTGATCCTTGTCGTCCTGCCAGGCATAGGTGCGATCATAGTAGGAAAGCTGCTGCTCAATGCGCGAAATATGGTGCTTAAAGATGTAAGAGGACTCGTCGCCACTGTTTAGATCCCGCAGGCAACGGTCGTAGAGCTTTCCGAACGCCTCGCGCAGCTCCGCCTCGGAATCGCCTTCGATACCGCCCTTGCTATAGATCTTCTCGTAGTTCTCGCGCTTGGCTCGGCGAATTTCCTCAAACAGGTCCTCGCTCATCTCGATGCGCGGCTTACCATAGCTGTGCTCAACGATATCGATAGAGGCATGCGTGAGGATCCAACTGTTGTAGGCACCGCCCCGGCCATCATCAAAAGCGTCGGGCGACAGTAGACCCGCCGCAATGGCGTCTTGGCGATCGCGTCCAACATAGGCAAGGATATCCGAGATGCGGACCACACAGCCCTCGAGCGTCATGGGGCGTAGGTGCTCAATTGCGCCATATCCCTTGGCAATGCATTCCTCGACGGTTCGGTCGAACTGGTCAAAGGAGCCCATGTCCGAAAGCCCAAAAACACGCTGCTCGTACTCGCCGTGATGGCACAACACGCCATCGAGCGTCTGGAGCGACACGTTGCGACCATACAGCGCATCGAGCACGCGGACCGACTGCACGTTATGGAAAAAGAAGCGGCCGGTACGCTCGTGGTAAATATCGTTGAGGAATCGCTCACCAGCATGGCCGAAGGGCGTGTGGCCCAAGTCGTGGCCTAAGCCAATCGCCTCGATCAGATCGCAGTTGAGCCCAAGGGCGCGACCGATATCGCGCGCAATGCGCGAGACAAGCTGCACGTGCAGGCCGCGACGAGACAGGTCGTCGTTACTACGGAAGCTAAAGACCTGCGTTTTGCCTGCATAACGGGTGTATGCAGGCAAATGCAGAATTTTTTCGGTATCGCGCATAAATGCCGGACGCATGAGCGTGCCTTTGTCGGCAGCGCGATCAATACGACGAATGACCTGGTCGTCCTTGCAACGATACGGGTTGACGGCACCCGAAGCACGATCGGCGGAAATGCGCTCGACAAGTTCGGGCGACAACGCCGAGGGAATACGGTCCATGCGCGCCTTAATGACGGCCGTTTCTTGATTAGTTGCCATGGCATGCTCCTTAAGAAGGATGCGCAATCGGTTACAACGTGCAGCCCACGACCTCGATTATGGCAAAAATCGGCACCAAAAACGGGAGCAATGACAGGGAGCGCGATTTTGTGAAGAGGCAGGAGAGGGCAAGGACCAGGAGTGCGACGGCAAATGCCACGATGCCGCCCAGAGGGTCGAGCGTGCAAAGCGCGAAGAGCGCCTTGACGTCCCCCATGCCGATGCCGGGGGCGTGGCGAAGGCGCCGCCAGAGCGACTCAGTGAGTACAAGGGCAAGGTAGACGATGACCGCAAGACCGGCGTGGTCAAGCGCCGTGGTAACGCCCTTGTCGAGCCAAACGCCTGCCAACGCCGCCACCGCACACACGCCGGCAAGCTCATTGGGAAACCGTCGCTCACGGGCATCAACCAACGCACCGGCAAAGATGCAAATCCAAAATGGGATGTAGGGCATCGTGCACCTCCTTGGGCAGCTACTCGAAAGCAAAAACCACCACAAAGGTGCCTGTCCCCTTTGTGGTGGTTTTGGTGGTGGTTATTTGGCGCCTTGCATTACCTCGTCGAGAGTAACGTTGACGGCGTGCTGCGTAGGGACCCAGTCGACCTTCAGGAACAGAGCAGCCACCGTGATGGGAATATAGCTGAACATAAAGATCGGGAAGGTAAACAGGTTGGTCACCAAACGCCACTTTTGCGCGCAATGAATGTGCTTGTACTCGAAGATGGTCGTGAGTAGCGCCAGGATAAAGAAGGTCTGGTACATCATCACGAAGGTCATAATGAGCGAGGCGGCACAAGCCTGCATCTCGACCTCGGTGGCCAAGAAACCGTGCGAAAGCCCGCCCACGATGAGGAAGGTCGCGTTGGCGAGCATGGAGATCAGGGACAGCAGCATGCCCGGAGCGATGGTCATAAGCATGTCGTAGCAAGCGAAGCGCGAG
>CAUBWQ010000074.1 GCA_958439775.1 uncultured Collinsella sp.
GGCATCGGCCTTGTCGCCCGAGATGCCCAGGTTCACGTTGACCTTGGTGGACAGGCCCTCACCGACGCCAAAGGCGCGCATGCCCTTTTTGATATGCACGATGTTGGCGGGAATGGCGATGCGGCCGTCGGCCACGCGCTCGCGGATGTACTCGGGGTCGCGATGCTCGCGCTCGGCGACTTCCTTCATCTGCGGCGTGATCTGCCCGGCACGGGCGAAGTCGATTTGCGTGACGAGCTTGGGCTCGGTCTGTGTGCTCATTGGCACGGCTCCCTTCGTTGGCATTACCCATATCAGGTTTGCGGGTCAGGGCGGGCGCGCCCAGTCTCAGCCTGCCGTCTTGTCCTGCAAGCTCCCCGTTTATGTAATGGGCTCAAGTATAGCTCGAATGGGTACGATTGGCCTAACGAGCGTGCCTGTGGGGAGGCGTACATGGAAGACAAGCATCTATATCGAGAGACGCAATGGGATGTATCGGCCGAGGAAAGCCGTGCGCACCATGGGTTGGTCGCGATTGGTTTTGCGGTGCTTGCCGTGCTGGTGATTGCCTTTTGTATCTGGACGTTCGGCGGTCGTGGCGGCGCCACCTGGGAGTTCGAGGCCGACGATGCCCTGCCGATCATGACAGTGAAGGTTACGGGCGGCAATACCGTTGCCGCGCCGGGCGACTATTGGTATCCGCGCGACGAGTTTGTGCAGCTGCAGCTGAGTGGTGGGTCTATTCCTGGCGAAGAAATCGAACGCGTGACGTTTGATGGGGCACTCAAAACACTCATGGTGAAGCTCAAAGATCAGGGCGATGTGCCCACGACCATGGATATCGCTCTGACGGAGTGGCGTTTGGAACCTCCGTCGGGCGTTACGGTATCCGACGTAGAGCACGTTAAGATTACCTACCAAGATGGCTCGACGAGCGAGATTGCAAAGGCCGATGGCTTGGCGGAGTAATGGGGTGTTTGGAAACGGCGGGCCTATTGTGCCTGCGCGTTCATGAAAACCAGGGTGTTTTTGTCTGAAAGCTCGGGGATGTGCCGATAGCCGATATTGAATGCGGTAAGTTCGCTTGCATCCTCGAGCTTGTTTTCTGCCATCCACCGCACCATGGAGCCGCGCGCCTTTTTGCTGGCGGTCGACTGTTGGATGGGCTTCCCGTTGCGGATGCCCTCGCCAAAGAGGCATGTGACGGCTGTGGCGTCGCCCGCGAGGTGGGGCAGAACGGCTTTGGCATACTCTACGCTGGCGAGGTTGACGATCGTGGTGTTTGAGCCTGCCGGGGCGATAGCCCGCGCGAGCTTGTCGCTCCAAAACGCGTAGAGGTCTCGGGCATCGTCAACGGCGAGCTTCGCGCCCATCTCCAGCCGATACGGTTCGACGGCATGAAAGGGACGAACGCACCCGTAGAGGCCGGAGAGGATCCACAGATGGTCTTGCAGCCATGCGAGCTGCGCGGAATCCATCACCTCGGGTGCCATGCTCTGGTATTGAATGCCGTGATAGGACATGACGGCAGGGGAGAGGTGGCGAGCGAGTGCGGGATTGTCGAGATCGCCGCTTTTCAGGATGGGCCCGAACTCATGCAGGGTGTTGAGGCAAGGCCCCAGCAGTTTGTCACTCACGTTCCACAGCGCCTGCAGGCCGCCGCTGCCTTCATTCCGCTCGATATCTAGCAGTGCGCGGTGGAGGCGAGCCGTCTCGCGCACAAAGGGTGGGATGCCCAGGACTTCAAAAGCATCTTGGGCCGCGCGCATCTGCTTGGCGGGCGAAATGATGACCTGCAGCATGGACTCTCCTCTGCCAAAAAGGAAGTTGCGGTGGAATACGGTCTGTTTTGGCCGTTTATGGGCCAGTTTAGTCCGTATTTCACCGCAACTGATGAAGGGTTGGTTAGGCTCGCTCGATGAAGGCCTTGTAGCCGCGATAGGCCTCGTAGATATCGGCCTTGTTGGCGACCTCCCACAGGGCGTGCATGGACAGGACGGCAACGCCGGAGTCGATGACGTTCATGCCGTACTTGGCCATGATGTAGGCGATGGTGCCGCCGCCACCAGCGTTGACGCGGCCGAGCTCGCAGGTCTGGAAGTCCACGCCGGCCTCGTCCATGATGTCGCGGACGAGGGCCACGTACTCGGCGTCGGCGTCGTTGGAGCCGCCCTTGCCGCGGCTGCCCGTGTACTTGTTGAAGCACAGGCCACGACCCATGAAGGCTGCGTTCTTGGTCTCGAACTTGCCGGCGTAGCCCGGGTCGAAGCCGGCGGACACGTCGGAGGAGAGCATACGGCTGCGGGCGAGCGCGCGGCGCAAAGCCAGCGGGCTGTCCTCGCCGGCGAGTGTCATGATCTCGGCGACGGTGTTCTCGAAGAAGCGGCTCGTCATGCCGGTGGCGCCCACGGAGCCGATCTCCTCTTTGTCGACGATGAGCGTGATGCTCGTGCGCTCGACATTGGCCACATTGATCTGGGCGAGCATGGAGGGGTAAGCGCAGACGCGGTCGTCGTGGCCATAGCCCAAAATCATGGAGCGGTCGAGGCCCATGTCGCGGGCGGGACCGGCGGGCACGACCTCGATCTCGGCGGAGAGGAAGTCCTCCTCCTCGACGTCGTACTGCTCCTTGAGGATGTCCAGGAACATCTGCTTGACGGGCTCCTTGGGGGCGTCCTTGTCGTCCTCATCGAACTTGACGGGACGGCCGCCCACGATCACGTCGAGGATCTCGGCATCGACGGCGTCCTTGGCGGGCTTGGCCATCTGCTCGCTCGAGAGATGGATCAGCAGGTCGGAGATGGTAAAGACCGGGTCGTCGGCCTTGTCGCCGATATTGATGTCGACGGTGGTGCCGTCCTTTTTGCAGATGACGCCCACGAGTGCGAGCGGGGAGGCCACCCAGTGGTAGCTCTTGACGCCGCCATAGTAGTGCGTGTCGAGGTAGGCCATGTCGCCGGCCTCGAAGGCGGGGGTCTGCTTAAGGTCCAGGCGCGGCGAGTCTCACTCAAAAACTGCTTATAGCCGCGGCAAAGCTCCTCGAGCTCCTCGATTTGCTGTGGCGTGTACTTTTTCCATGCGCAGGGACGCTCCATGACGCAGGCTCCTTTCGGATCGATCGTGCTGGTTGATGTACCGTGAGCCATCGTATCACGCGCGGGCTCACGGTGGCGGGGGAGCTTGATGTGAGGTGGCCGCGGGGCGGGGAGCGTGTAAACTGGAGTGAGCAAACCGTGCCCAGCCTAAAGCGAGGTATTCAATATGTCTGACAAGCGCCGCACCTTTGCCGTTATCGACGGCAACTCGCTCATGCACCGCGCCTTCCACGCCGTGCCGCCGACTATGAACGCGCCGGACGGTCGCCCCACCAACGCGATCTTTGGCTTTCTGAACATGTTTCTCAAGATGATCGACGCCTTTAACCCCGACGGCGTTGTTGTGGCGTTTGATAAGGGCAAGCCGCGCGTGCGCATGGAGATGCTGCCGCAATATAAGGCGCAACGCCCGCCCATGGACCCCGATCTGCATGCGCAGTTCCCTATGATCAAGGAGCTGCTCGTCGCACTCAACGTGCCGATTCTGCAGTCCGAGGGCTGGGAAGGCGATGACATTCTGGGCACTATGGCGCGCCTGGGCGAGCAGGCCGGCTGTGACATGCTGCTGGTGACCGGCGACCGTGACATGTATCAGCTCGTGACCGAGCACGTCAACGTGGTCTCGACTCGCAAGGGCCTGTCCGACGTGGCGATTATGACGCCCGAGAGCGTGGATGACCTGTATCACGGCATTACGCCGGCGCTCGTGCCCGACTTTTATGGTCTGAAGGGCGACACGTCCGATAACATCCCCGGCGTGCCGGGCATCGGCCCCAAAAAGGCGAGTGCACTCATCGCGCAGTACGGTAGCCTGGACGAGGTCATCGCACACGCCGACGAGGTCAAGGGCAAAATGGGCGAAAACCTGCGTGCACACATCGACGATGCGCTGCTGAGCCGCAAGGTCGCAACCATTCGCACCGATGCGCCCGTCGAGCTCGATTTTGAGGCGACGTCATTCCCGGCGTTTTCTGCCGACGAAGTGTCCGCGGCGCTGGGCACGCTTGGTATCACCGCCATGCAGAACCGTTTCTTGGCGCTGATCGGCGGCGAGGGCGGGGCTGCTGCTGCCTCTAGTGTGTTTGAGATACCTGCTATGGTTCGCGCGGCCGCCGGCGATGCCGACGCGCTTGGTGCCGTTGCGGCTGAGGTCTCCCGCGCGATTGATGCCGGCGAGTGGGTCGCCGCCGTGGTGGACGACGACAAGGAAGAGGGCGCGCTCTTTGGACTGACGCGCACGCTGTGGTTGGCGACGTCCAAGGGCCTGTTCGCGCTCGAGGAGGGCGACGGCGCCTCCACTGCCGTAGTCGATGGCTTCAACTTCGCTCACGGTGTGATCGCCGGCGTGCTTGCGCGCCTGTTTATGGAGGGCCGCGTGGCGAGCCCGGATACGAAGGCGCTGCTGCACGAGCTTTCGCCCATCGATTCTTCTGAGCCCGAGCTCATGGATCCGCTAGCAGTCGATTCCACGTGCATCTTCGACACCGTGGTCGCCGCTTACCTGTTGGATTCCGACCGCTCCGAGTTTGACGAGGCACATCTGGCCGATACGTATCTGCAGATGGCGCTGCCTGCGGCGCGCGGCGCAGAGGGTGCTGGTGAGGACGCTCCGGCGCCTGCCGCCCGTACTGCGGCTCTGACGCTGGCGCTCGTGGCGCCGTTGCGCGAGTGCATGGCCCGTGAGAATGCCGCCAACGTGTTCGATGGCATCGAGATGCCGCTCGTTCCGGTACTTGCCAAGATGGAGCGCGCGGGCATGCTCGTGGACCCCGACCGTCTGCACAGTCTGTCCGAGGGTCTGGCGACCCAGATTACCGAGGTTGAGCGCAGTATTCGCGACCTGGCGGGTGACGAGACCTTTAATATTGGCAGTCCTATGCAGCTGTCGCATGTGCTCTTTGATGTGATGGGGCTTCCGACCAAGGGCCTCAAGAAGACTAAGCGCGGCTATTATTCGACCAACGCCAAGGTACTGAGCGACCTTGCGCGTGACCACGAAATCGTGCGTCTGATCTTGGACTGGCGTGAGAAGTCTAAGATCAAGTCCACCTATCTGGACACGCTGGGCCCGCTACGCCGAGGCGACGGCCGCGTACACACTACGTACAACCAGACCATCACGGCAACGGGGCGTCTGTCCTCGAGCGACCCGAACCTGTTGTACATTCTGACGCGCTCTGAGCTGGGCCGTACCGTCAAGACGGCGTTTTCGGCAGGCGAGGGAAGCGTCTTTTTGGCGGTGGACTACTCGCAGATCGAGCTGCGTCTGCTCGCGCATCTCTCGGGTGACGAGCACTTGGTGCGCGCCTTTAACGAGGGCGAGGACTTCCATGCCGAGACGGCGGCGCGCGTGTTTGGTGTGCCGGTGTCCGAGGTAACGCCCGATCTGCGCAGTCGCGCCAAGGCCGTGAACTTTGGCATCGTGTATGGTCAGCAGGCCTACGGCCTGTCGCAGTCGCTGCATATCTCGATGGCCGAGGCGCGCGACATGATCGACCGCTACTACGAGGCCTACCCGGGCGTGCGTACGTTCCTCGACAACGTGGTGGCGCGCGCCAAGCAGACGGGCTACGCCGAGACCATGTACGGCCGCCGTCGTCATATTCCGGAGCTCAAGGCCAAAAACCCGCAACTCCGCGGCTTTGGCGAGCGCACGGCTATGAACCACCCCA
>CAUBWQ010000075.1 GCA_958439775.1 uncultured Collinsella sp.
TTGCAAACTCGCCAAACGACTCAACCTCTTCGAGTGCGCCCAACATGTCGGTTTCGCCCTTGAGCCAAATAACGCGCACGCCCTTGCCGTGTATAGGCTGCACAAACATCTGGTCGGCCAGCATGCTCAAGGCGCGTCGAACGGTATTGCGCGTGCAGCCAAACTCCGCGGTCAGCTCGGCTTCGGTTGGCAGCATCTCCTGAAACGCATAAGTCCCGTTAATGATGCGCGAACGGATCTCGCGGTAGATTCCTTCGTAAATCGCTTTTGGCATGACTTCACCTCTAATGAATATGTATGGCTAGGCACGATAGCATTTCTTGAAGTTGTTTAAACCGATTATCGGCAAAGCGACAGGATTTAACCGTTGACGGTTTCTGTCGCGCCCAAACCGGTTTCGCTCAAAACTGCCGGTACGACAATCGTCTGGTCCTCTACAATGAATCCATTGTTTAAACGTTTCACCACGCGCAACGCGCCTCGATATTCGGGAGGCAGAACATGCTGCAAAAAATCCAACGCTTTGGCGGGGCAATGTTCGCGCCCGCCATGTTGTTTTCCATATCGGGCCTTATGGTCGGCGTCTCCGCCCTCGCAACGTCTGCGGATATCGTCGGCGACCTCGCCGTATACGGAACCCCTTGGTACGTTTTTTGGACTATCATCCAGCGTGGCTCGTGGACGGTCTTTAAACGACTTCCGCTCCTTTTTGCCGTAGCGCTGCCCATCGGCCTTGCCCAAAAGCAACCGGCACGTTGTTGCCTCGAGGCGCTCGTGGCCTATTTTGCCTATTGCTTCTTTTTGAGCGAGATCATCAAGCTGAGCGGAGACAACCTTGGACTTAAGTACCCGTCATCTTTGACCTCCGCTAGCGGCATCACCATCATCGACGGCATCAAAACCCTCGACACCGGCATTATTGGCCCGCTGGCGGTGTCGGCAACCGTCGTCGCCATCCATGACCGCTTCTACGATGCCAAGGTTCCCGATTGGCTCGGCACCTTCTCGGGCTCCTCGCTGGTCTACCTCATCAGCTTTTTTGCCGTGTTTGCCCTTGCCGCTATCTCGGCCGCCATCGTGCCCTCCGTATACGCTGTGACCGAAACACTGCGCCACGCACTTGCGGGCGTCGGCCCCTTTGGCGTGGGCATCTTTGTGCTTTTGGAGCGAGCGCTCGAGCCCATGGGGCTGCACCACCTGCTCTACATGCCGATCTACTACGACAACCTGGTCATTAACGACGGCATCTACGCCACGTGGAGCAGCTTGCTCCCCATCCTCTCCCATAGCACGCGCCCCCTTAATGAACTTGCGCCGTGGGCCGGCTTTACCGCCACCGGCTGGGTCAAGCTCTTTGGCCTTCCCGCCATCGCAGCCGCGTTCTACTCCACCGCAAAACCAGAGCGCCGCGCCGGCCTCAGGGCCATCCTTGTTCCCGCCATCATCGCCTCGGTGGTTTGCGGCGTTACCGAGCCACTCGAGTTTCTCTTTATGTTCCCCCACCCCGGGCTCTTTTTTCTCTACGCTGTCTTATCGTCTTGCCTTGCCACAACCATGAATCTCTTTGGCATCGTCGGCATCTTCTCGGGCGGCCTCATGGAGATGGCAGCCTTCAACTTTATTCCGCTCATGCGGACGCATGCCGGCTCCTACCTTTTGGCGCTCGGTATCGGCCTTGCCTTTAGCCTCATCTTTTTTGTTAGTTTTCGAGCACTCATCTTGATCTATGACCTTAAGACGCCAGGCCGCGAGGAACATGTCGCCAATCGCGCGGCAATCGATCATTTAACGGGAAGCGGCTTTGCCAAAGAGCAATCTCCCAATGACGAGGTCAATAGTCAATCCGATCAAGATCACGTCCTCGCTGAGCGGGTAATTCAGCTTTTAGGTGGCGTTGGCAATATTGCGGGCGCAACCAACTGCGCCACGCGCCTGCGCGTCGAGGTCGTGGACCCCTCCATCGTCGCGGACAATGCGACCTTTGTCGCAGCAGGCGCCAAAGGCCTCATCGTCACCGGCAAAACCGCCCAGGTGATCATCGGCATCTCGGTTCCGCGCGTCAAAGAGCACTTTGATCAGATTATGGGACTCGAACCGGGGTTTGCATTCGCCGCCTCGCCTTCTCATGCCGCCGACGCCACCAAAAAGCATGGCAATGTCTGCTTCTTCGACATCGACGGTACGCTCGCCTGGCAAGATCCCAAACTTGCCCAAGAGCTCCCCGAGGGCGAGCGAGATCTTTCCCCCTATCCCAACGAGACGGTTGCACAGGCAATTCGCACGTTTGTCGCCAACGGCAACAAAGCCTTTATCTGTACGGGGCGCACCCTCAGCTGCATCCATCCCAAGCTGCTCGAGCTGCCGTGGGCAGGCGTCGTGTGCCTCGCGGGCGGTTACGCCGAACTCGAGGGGCGTATCGTGCGAAATGCAGCCATAAACCCTGGTCTGCTACAGCGCCTCGCCCCCTATCTCGAGCAATCGGGCGAGGTCATTCGCTTTGAGGGCATCGATCGCGTCGTGCGCATGAGTGCAGATGCCCCCGAGACGTACGGCTACGCACGCACCGTGGGCGACGCCGTCACGCAACTTGAGCACTACAACGCCTATAAAATTCTTATGTCCACACCACTTGCCAACCGCATCGCCCAAGATGAAGAGCTTGGACCTCTGCTCTGCCTCAACGAGCTCGAGCTCGAGGTCACAGAAATCTCGCCGCGCGAGTGCACCAAACGGGCCGGAATCAAGGCTGTGCTTGACGCCCTGGGACCAGACCACGGCACCGTATATGGCATTGGCGACGCGAGCAACGACATCGCCCTCATGGAGGCGGTCGATGTTGGCATCGCCATGGGCAACGCGCCGGACTTCCTCAAGGAAAAGGCCGACTACGTAACCGACAGCTTCGACCACGACGGCGTCGTCACCGCGCTCGAACACTTTGGGCTTATCTAGCCGAGCCCCTTGCCGCGTTTGCAGCCGCAAGACTCAATCTTCTTCAACCGCCGCGCTCGACGCCCCAATGTGGCAATATGTTGTCTGCATAATGCACCGATGCAACCTAAGAAAGAATGCGAGAACCCGTGTCCAGTCCGTTTACCAGCTTTTTAGCCCAGCACTTTGACCAGATTAACGACTATCTGGCCACGTTTTTTGACGGACAGGCGACCTCTGCCGATATCGAGCGTTACCTGTATACCCCGCTCTCGGCATTTACGGCCAACGCCGGCAAGCGCCACCGCCCGCTCATCTGCATGCTCGCTGCCACCGCGGTAGGTGGCAGCTTTGAAAGCGCCCGCAGCGCGGCGGCAGCTATCGAGCACTTTCAGTCGGGAGCGCTTATCCATGACGACATCGCCGACAACGGCCAGTTGCGTCGCGGCAAGCCCTGCATGCACCTTACCGAGGGCACGGGGCTTGCCATCAACTGCGGCGACCTGGCACTTACCATGGTCACCAAGACGGTTCTCGACGACCCCACGCTCGAGGCAGACGTGAAACTCCGTGTGCTCCACGAGCTCACCGAGATGATCGTTCGCACCATCGAGGGCCAGGCACTCGACTTGGGCTGGGTCCGCGATGGGCGCTTTGACATCTCGGTCGACGATTATCTGGACATGGCGACGCACAAGACCGCGTACTACAGCGGAGCCACGCCACTTGCCGCCGGAGCCATTATCGGCGGCGGCAGCGAGAAGCAGATTGAGGCACTGCGCGCCTTTGGCCTGCACACGGGCCTTGCCTTCCAGATCCAAGATGACCTGCTCAACTTGATCGGCACCAAGGAGGCCGCCAACAAGGACTTCCGCACCGATATCACAGAGGGCAAGCGCACCCTCGTCGCCGTGCACGCCCTGTCAGACGAGCGTTATCACGACGAGGTCGAGGCAATCCTTTCCTCGGGCACCGAGGACCCCGCGCAACTCGCACGTGCTGTGGAGATCTTCCAGGAGACCGGCTCGATCGATTTCGCCCACGTCTACGCGCTGGACCTGACCGCCAAGGCCAAGGCCGCCATCGAAGGCGTCGAGCTCGACCCGCATGCGCGCGAGCTGTTCGACTCCATGGCAGATTTCTTTGTGGAGCGCCTTAACTAGCGGGGTTATAAAACCTGTCAGCAGCGTATTTGGGTACAACTTGCTACACTGTTGAGTGCATGTTTATGCATCCCTTTGCGTTGTCTATCCGACACACGCTCAAATAGTACGAATGGTACGCCGAAAGGGGTTCGTTCATGGAACCTATTACAACGGGCATGCAAGGAGCAGCCGTCGAGGACGTCCAGTCCCGCCTTCTGCAGCTCGGCTATACAATCGATGACACCGAGGTTGCCGACAAGCGCTTTGGCACCACCACCGAACAGGCTGTTGGCACCTTTAGGCTCGATAGTGGCCTTGCCGCTGGCTGTGCCGTCGATATCCCCTGTTGGAGTGCCCTGGTAGACGCCTCGTATAAACTGGGCGACCGCACGCTTTATCTGCGCATGCCCAATTTCCATGGCGCCGACGTTCAGGCCCTGCAGCGCGCGCTCAACGTTTTGGGCTTTGCCTGCGGTGAGGACGATGGCTATTTTGGCCCGCACACCGAGGCCGCCCTGCAGCAGTTCCAGGAAAATGTCGGCCTGTTTGCCGACGGCATGGCCTTCCAGGACACCTACGCCTACATCAACCGCCTGCACCATGTGTGGGAGGGCAAGCCCTCGGTCACCGAAGCCGAGTCCCGTATCGGTTTTGCTCGCGCCGCCAACGTGCTCGAGCGCTTCCAGATTGCCGTTATCGGCGAGGACCCCATCGCACGCAGCGTTGCGTCGCGCATGTGGAATATCGCCACGGCAACGACCGACAACAGCGGCATGATGCTCTGCGACTCCGAGGTCCCAACCGACGTTGACCTGGTGCTCGAGATCGCAAGCGATGAGCTGCCCGCAGATGCAGCGCCGCGCGCCACGATCGCCCTCGCCGAGTGCCACAACCTGGCCCAGCGCATCCGCACCGCCAATGTCGCCGCGCAGCAGAAGCCGGCTCGCATTCGCATTGAGCTCACGGGCATGACGCGCTACAACGGCACCTTCACGGCCAGCGACGCGCAGACACTCGCCGTACGCCTGCTCGATGGCGTTTGCGATGCCCTCGCAGATTAGGTAAACTAAACGAGTTGCTTTTGGGCAACGCCACACATTGGGACGTAGTTCAACGGTAGAACTCCGGTTTTTGGTGCCGGCTGTTGGGGGTTCGAATCCCTCCGTCCCAGCCAAAGAAACCAGCCTCTCGAACGCATAGCCGATCGGGAGGTTTTTCTTGTGGGCAAGCGGAGGGATTCGAACCCGCAAGGGTGCGGAGCTGAGGAAACGCGAAGCGTTTTCCAGCGCAGCACGCAAGAAGCGAAGCGACGCAGCGGAACGCGGCCGCCGACCAGGCGGACGCGGAATCCCTCCGTCCCAGCCATTAAAATTGAGCGCCCTGAGCCCATAACGGCCCAGGGCGCTTTCTTGTGGGCAAGCGAAGGGATTCGAGAACCCGCAAGGGTGCGGAGCTGAGGAAACGCGAAGGCGCCCCAAGCCCATTAGGACCAAGAGCGCCTAACATCAAGAAAATATCAGCCCAGTTCCGAAAAGCGAGCCGCATGCAACAACCAGGTAACCACAGGCCCCGGGAGAGCGGGGACACCGGCTTAGGTTTATCGCGAGTTCCGCACGAACAGGAGGCCACTTAATGTGGCCTCCGTCGTGA
>CAUBWQ010000076.1 GCA_958439775.1 uncultured Collinsella sp.
AGTGATAGGCAAGCAGGCGCTTGATGTCGTGCTCGTGGAGGGCGTAGACGACACCCAGGACCGACGAGATGGATCCGAAGACCAGGACCATGAGGCCCCACCAGAGCTGGACGCCCGAACCCGCGAGCAGGTCGAGACCGACCTTGAGGATTCCCAGGATGCCGATCTTGATCATGCCGCCGGACATGAGTGCGGACACGTTGGACGGCGCCTCGGGGTGCGCCTGGGGCAGCCAGGAGTGCAGCGGAATGATACCGGCCTTCGCGCCAAATCCGAAGAACGCGAGGACGAAGCACGCGGAGGAGACGGCGGGTCCAAAGTCATGCGTACGGAAATCACTGAAGCTGAAGGAACCGCCCACGCCGTTGGTCATGAGCAGGAAGCTCGCCATGATGAGAACGAAGCCCACGTGCGCGATGACGAAGTAGAGCCAACCGCCCCTAATGGAGTTCTTGTTCTCCTCGATAACGACAAGGAAGTAGCTCGTAAGGGACATGAGCTCAAAGGCGACCAGGAACCAGAACACGTTGTCGGCGGTGATGACGAGCATCATCGAGGCGACGAAGGTGTTCATAAAGAAGCCGGCGCGCCCGACCTTGCCCGGGTACTCGTCGAAGTAGGACAGACCGTAGATGAAGCCCGCAAAGGCGAGAATCGAGATGAGGACCACGATCAGGCCCGCAAGGCCGTTGAGCAAGAGCTCGAGACGGGCGAACGGGAAGAAGAAGACCGTGTTGAGGGACGAAACGTCGCCAAGCACGGCCTCGAGGCCCGCGATGAACGACAGCACGGCCGCGACGGCGCCGATCAGGCAGCCGGCGGTCTTGGCGGCGTTGTCGGCCTTAATCAGCAGAACCGAGGCGAGCGCACCGATGCACGAGACGGCAAGCGATGCGATAAACAGCGTCATGCTATCCATTGTTTACGCTCCCTTCTGCTTTCTCGGACAGACCCTGGGCCACAGCGGTAACGTCGACGACCGGACCGTTTTCGATCGAGCGCAGGCGCTTGGCCTCGTCGAGCTCGCGATCGGCCGCGCCGCCCATGACGGTCAGCGCCTTGGTGGGGCACGCCGCCACACAATGCGGACCGTCCGGATCGAAGGCGCACAGGTCGCACTTAACAGCGCAGGTGTACTGGCCGGGAGCCCACGTAAGCAGGCTGCTCAGGGACTTAGGATACGAAGGCGTCGGGTCGCACATGCCTGCGACACCGGCGATAGACGTGCCATCGGGATGGATGGCTCCGAAGGGGCACGCGATGGCGCACAGCCTGCACCCGATGCACTCCTGCTCCTTGACGTGGATGCGATCGCCATCGTGCTCGATGGCATTCACCGGGCAGACCTCGGCGCAGGGGGCACCCTCGCAATGGTGGCAGGCAAGGGCGGCCGAAATACCGCCGGTCTTCACGAGCGCCAGGCGCGGCGTATCCTGAAGACCCTGCATCCGGTGGGCGTCGGCACAGGCGGACTGGCATGTTCCGCAGCCGATGCACCTCTCCGGGTTGATGTCGATGAAGCGGTTCATCCCCACTTCCTTTCAAAATAACGGGCCGGGCTCCCGAACGTACGGGACGCCCGGCCCAAAAAGCCAACGAGAACGGGACTACACGATTTGATTCACGTGCGTCTCGTCGTCGAACTTGGCGGCGCCGGGCTCAACGTCCTGGGGAGCGGCGGCGTCCACCAGAGCCTGCTTGAGCTCGGTGTACTGACGCTCGACCTCGCCCTCGGCCCAGACCTGGTCGGCGATAGCGTCGACCTGGCAGGCGGAGAACTTGTCCTCGGGCGTATGCGAGACCGGGTCGACCTTGTGCATGGTCAGCTCGTTGCACTTGCCGATCCACCACTGGTAGGTCATATAGACCGTGCCCTTGTTGATGCGGTCGCTCACGTCGGCGCGGCTGTATACCTGGCCGCGGCGGCTGTGGATCGAGACGATGTCGCCATTCTTGATGCCGCGTACCTGGGCGTCCGCGGGATTCATGCGGACAAAGCCGGGCTCGTCGGCAAGCAGTGCCAGCGTCTTGCAGTTGCCGGTCATCGAGCGGCAGCTGTAGTGGCCGACCTCGCGGACGGTGCACAGGATGAGCGGGTACTCATCGTCGGGAAGCTCGGAGGGCGCCTCCCAGTCGTGTGCCATCAGGTTGGCGCGGCCGTCCTTGGTGGTGAACTTGCCACCAGCGAACATGTCGGGCGTACCGTGGTCGTTCACATCGGTGCTCTTGACGGGCCACTGGGCGTAACCGCCCTCGGGAGCCATCTTCTCGTAGGTCGCGCCCACAAAGTTGGGGCACAGGCTAATGCACTCGTTCCAGATCTGCTCGGTGTTGTCGTAGTGCATGGGGTAGCCCATGCGCGTAGACAGGTCCGCGAAGATCTCCCAGTCGTGACGGCACTCGCCCTTGGGCGGAACGGCCGCGTCAAAGTGCTGGAAGCTACGGTCGGATGCGGTAAAGACACCCTCGTGCTCGCCCCAAGAGGTAGCGGGCAGGATGACGTCGGCGAGCATGGTCGTCTGCGTCATAAAGATGTCCTGACAAATGAACAGATCCAGCTCGGAGAGCGTCTTGCGCATACCGGCCGAATCGGGCTCGGTCTGCACCGGGTCCTCGCCGTAGTTGTAGAAGCAGTGCACCTTGCCCTCGTCGACCAGGTGGCCCAGATCGGTGAGCTTGTAGCCCTCCTCGAGCGGGAGCTTTTCCTCGGGCACGCCCCAAGCTTTGGCAAACTTGGCACGCACTGCGGGGTCGGTGACTTTCTGGTAGCCAGGGTACAGGTTGGGCAGCATGCCCATATCGCAGGAGCCCTGGACGTTATTCTGACCGCGCACGGGCGCGAGGCCGGAATTGGGTTTGCCGATCTGGCCGGCAACGCAGGCGATGGAGGCGATGGTGTGCACCGTCTTCAGGTTCTGCTTCTGCTGGCATACGCCCATGCCCCAGCCAATGATGGCAGAGGGCTTCGCCGTGGCGTACATCTCGGCAGCTTGGTGGATCAACGCGGGCTCGACACCCGTGATGTCCTGTACAGATTCGGGAGTGTAGTTCTTGATGGTCTCCCACCACTCGTCAAAGCCGTTCGTGTGCTCGGCGACGAATTCCTTGTCGTAGAGGCCATCGTTGACCAGACAGTTGGCAAAGGCGTTGAGGAACGCAACGTTGCAACCGTTCTTGATCGGAAGGTAGAGATCGGCGATACGCGCGGTTTCGATATGGCGCGGATCGGCGACGATGATCTTGCAACCCTTTTCTTTGGCTCGCACGATACGCCTTGCGACGATGGGGTGCGAATCGGCAGGGTTATAGCCGAAGAGGAAAATGCAGCCCGCATCCTCCATACCGGGGATGGAGCATGACATGCAACCTGAACCAACCGTGTCCATCAGACCGAGGACAGTAGGGCCGTGTCAAGTACGGGCGCAGTTGTCCACGCTGTGGGTGCCGATGCACGCACGCGTAAACTTCTGCATGACGTAGTTCGCCTCATTGCCGCCGCCTCGAGAAGAGCCGGTGGTCATGACAGCATTAGGACCATATTCGTCAATTATGGCCTGCATCTTAGATGCGGTGAAATCCAGTGCCTCGTCCCAGCTTACGCGCTCAAGATCCGCGCCCTTAGTGCGGCGGATCATCGGGTGCAGTACGCGAGGAGTCAAGATCTTGGTGTCGTTGATGAAGTCGTAGCCGCTCATGCCCTTAAGGCACAGCTCGCTCTGGTTGGTGATGCCGTTGAGCGGTTCGGTGCCCACGACCTGGCCGTTTTGGACCAAGAGGTTAAACTGGCAACCGGCGCCGCAGTACGGGCAAATCACTTTATGCTTCTCCATGACACCCTCCTTCCTTTCTCTGCTACCGAATACTCGGTACTTATTTGACAATCATTGGGCCTGTCGCCCGACGCTTACGCCTCGTTTTCGATGGTGGCGCGGGCACGCTCGGCGGTCGGCTCCGCCAGGCGCTCCTCGTCTCCCAGGCTGACGCCCTTGGTCGGGCACGCCTCGGCACACGCCGGACCGCCGGGACGGTCCACGCACAGGTCGCACTTGAGCACGAAGCTCTTAGTCTGCGAACCCACGCGAACGTCGCCCATCAAGACCGGAACCTGCGTGGTCGCCACGCTCACGGCGCCAAAGGGGCATGCCATGACGCAGCTCTTGCAGCCGATGCAGTTGTCCTCGTTGACGCCGATGCGATGGTTCTTTGGATCAAAGAACAAGGCGCCCGTAGGACAGGCCTTCGCGCACGGAGCGTCCTCGCAGTGGTGACATGCCACCGGCGCGGAGATCTCGTAGGTGCGCGTTACGCGCAAGCGAGGTGCGGCGATGTTGCCGGGAATATCGTGTGCCTCGATGCACGCCGCCATACAGGTTTGGCACCCAATGCAGCGTGAAGAAGCAGCCACGACTCGGGTATTGCCCATGTTGTTCACTCCCTCCTGAATCCCATGCCGGAGAGACCCTGTCGACGTTGCCCCGGACCGCCCGTGGTCCGGCATCGGCGTATCGAGCGCATGCGGCGAAACAGGCGCTTCGATAGAGTTCCTCCAACGATATACAGGTTAAATATACGCAGTTGCAGGTGGCAAACTTGAGCATAGGCCCTGCAATACGGGTGTATTGCAGGGGTTTTGGCAGGTTGGAATTATTCTCTATAAGCTATAAAGGTGAGTGTATTACATGCGTACGCCTCAGAGATTTTTACGCGCTCTCATTTTGGATGTACTACGCTTGTATTCGTGTTAATGGTTATTTACTTGAGTAAAATAAAGTAAAGGTTATAAAATTCTAAGACGTCGGTATATGCCGCATTTAACCGACTATATTGCACGTTAGCTAAGGGAGGGCAGTGATGTCATCGACGCAAAAACGAGCCATCCTGCAGGTGCGCATTCGCGAAGAGGACAAACAGCATGCCGAGCGCCTCTACGACGCCATGGGCACATCGCTCGCCGAGGCTGTCCGCCTTTTTGTCGCGCAGAGCATTTTGATGCGCAAGCTTCCCTTTCAGCCGGTCGCCGTGCGCTCAAAGGACGGCACCGCCGCCTATGGATCGCTCAAAGCATATGGAGACCCCAATCGCCGCTCCGAGGAGCGCAATGCCTGGATTGAGTACCTTGCTACAGAATGCGACGATTCGATTTTGGGTCCCGAGGAAGTAGATATCCATGAGTAGCACCATCATCGACGAGACCGTCATCCTGCGCTACCTGCTTAATGACGACGAAGTTCTATCACCGCGCGCCGCCAAGGTCATCGCCACGCGCACCGCTCGTGTCTATCCCGAAATCATCACGCGCGTCGTGGTCACGCTGCGCGACGTCTATAAGGTTCCCCGCGTTGAGATTGCTGCGGCAATGAAGAAGCTGCCCGATGACGTCATGGTCGACGAGCCCACCGTTGTCGCCCTTGCTATCAAACTCTTTGGCAAGACCCATATGGACTTTACCGACTGCCTCCTCGCAGCCCGAACCGCCATCTACAACGATGATGTCGTGAGCTTTGGCAAGCCCATCATCCAAGGCATGATCGATTACCGCCGCCAGCGCCAAACCGCTGCCGACGCCCGCGACCGCGCCGCCGACGCCCGCGGCCACAGTACCGACGCCGCCATCGACAAGCTCCGCCACCACCCCCGCAGCTAACCCCATCCGCATCTGAGTTGCGGTGAAATAGTTCCTGGTTTTAGGCTTATTCGAGCTTTTCAGGAACTATTTCACCGCAAC
>CAUBWQ010000077.1 GCA_958439775.1 uncultured Collinsella sp.
GCGCCTTTGAGGCATGCGAGTTGCGCGACGGCGACAAGGGCCGCTACCTGGGCAAGGGCGTCTCGCAGGCCGTCGAGCACGTCAACAACGAGTGTGCCAACGCCGTCGTGGGCCTCGACGCCTTCGACCAGCGCGCTGTCGATGCCGCGTTGATCGCTGCGGACGGTACGCCCAACAAGACCAAGCTCGGCGCCAACGCTATTCTGGGCGTATCGCTGGCCGTTGCCCGCGCTGCGGCAGAGTCGGCGGGCCTGTCGCTGTACCAGTACCTGGGCGGCGTCAACGCTCACCTGCTGCCCACGCCCATGATGAACATCCTCAACGGCGGCGTGCATGCCGACAATAACGTTGACTTCCAGGAGTTCATGATCATGCCCGTGGGTGCTTCGAGCTTTGCCGAGGGCCTGCGTTGGTGCGCCGAGGTCTACCACACCCTCAAGGGCGTGCTGCACGAGGCCGGCCTTGGCGGCGGCGTGGGCGACGAGGGCGGTTTCGCGCCCAACCTCAAGACCAATGCCGAGCCGTTCGAGTACATTACCAAGGCCGTGGAGAAGGCCGGCTTTAAGCCCGGCGTCGACTTCATGTACGCCATGGACCCGGCGTCCACCGAGTTCTACAACGCCGAGACCGGTATGTACGAGCTCAAGGGCGAGGGCGTGGAGTACACGAGCGCCCAGATGGTTGATTACTGGGAGAAGCTCGTCGACACCTATCCCATCATCTCCATCGAGGATGGCATGGCCGAGGAGGATTGGGACGGCTGGGTCGAGCTCACCCGCCGTATTGGCAACAAGGTGCAGCTCGTAGGCGACGACCTGTTCGTCACCAACACCGAGCGCCTCAAGAAGGGCATCGAGCTGGGCGCCGCCAACGCGATCCTGGTCAAGGTCAACCAGATCGGCACGCTCACCGAGTCGCTCGAGGCCATCGAAACCGCCAAGGAGGCCGGCTACGCTTGCATCGTGAGCCACCGTTCCGGCGAGACCGAGGACTCCACCATCGCTGACCTGGTCGTGGGCGTTAACGCCGGTCAGATCAAGTCGGGCGCCCCGTGCCGCAGCGACCGTATTGCCAAGTACAACCAGCTCATTCGCATCGAGGACGAGCTCGAGGGCAGCGCACGCTACGCCGGCAAGACCGCGTTCTACAACATTCGCTAGGCGAGCGGCGTGTGCGGGGGCGGGGTTGACTCGGTTCCGCCCCGCCTTGGCTGGATGCCGCAAAGCACTATTGGCGCTGGGCCATATGGCTCAGCGCCTTTTTTATGTCGAGCAAAGGCTGGCGAAGGCGGTGCGGGCGCTCGTGCTATAACTAAAGGACTTAGCGCAAACAAACCTCAACCGCACAAGGCGCACATGGATCAGATTTACGACAACAGGTACTATTCCGCCGGTTCGCGTGAGCCGTCGCCTCGTCGTGCGCGTACCGCGCAGCTTGGCGGGTCTGGTTACGGCGGCGTCGATCACCGCGCACAGCGTCCGCCGAATGCCTCATGCTCCCATGCTCAAATGAATATGTCGACGGACCGCCCGTCACGTTCGGCGCGCCCGACGCATGCTTCGCGTGCGCAGCGCCCCTCGGCTCAAACGCACGAAAAGTCGACCAGGCCCTCAAGCCGTCTTTCCGGCTCGGACTTTATGCACTACGCCAACGACAACGCAGTGGTCAAGGCAATTTACGACTTTACCCACGGTCCTCAGCGAGGGCTATTCATCGGCATTGTCGTTGCCCTGGTGCTCGTGAGCCTGTATTTCCCTGTGCGCGATCTGTACGTGGCAAAGCGTTCGAGCGATATCTTGGCCAAGCAGGTCGAGATTCGTCGGCAATACAATGATGAGCTGCAAAAAAGCGTCGACAAACTGCTCTCGGAGGAGGGCATTAAGGACGCGGCGTCCGAGGACCTGGGCCTGGTGATGCCCGGCGAGACCAAGATTGACGTGCTGGGTCTGGATGACGATTCAGATTCGTCTTCGAGCAAGAAGTCGTCGAACGCCAAGAAGGCCAGCGAAGTTGCCAAGGAAATCGAAGAAGTCGGTAAGGACGCGCCGTGGTACATCCAGGCGCTCGACATGCTGTTTGGGTTTAACGGTGTCGAGGGCCAGGCGGTCGTGTCCAACGGCAAATAGCGCCCGGAGGGGGCCGCAATGACAAATTGCAAACGCTATAAGGTGGCGGCGATCGACCTGGGAACGGTGTCGTCGCGACTGGTGTTGGCCCAGGTCGAGGGCGGGGCGATCGTGGAATCGTCCAAGCACACCGAGATTACCGATCTGGGCGAGGGCGTCGACGCGACGGGCCGCTTTTGCGAGGCGGCGGTCGAGCGCGTGCTCGCTGCATGCCGCATGTTTGTGGACGAGGCGCGTGCCTTTGGGGCCGCGTGCATTTGCACCACATGCACGAGCGCCGCGCGCGATGCATCCAATGCCGCCCTGCTGCTGGACGGCCTGCGTAAGCTGGGGCTCGAACCGCAGGTGATTCCGGGCGAGGTCGAGGCGCGCCTGACGTTTTTTGGCGTGGCGCACGACTTTGCCGGCGAGCGCATCATTGTTGCCGATTCGGGCGGCGGATCCACGGAACTCGCGACGGGTGTGTACGCACCGGAGCGTGGGGTCTTCGCGCTGGAGGGTACGCGTTCGCTGGACATCGGTTGTCGCCGCGTGACGGAGCGGTTTTTCTCGGCACTGCCGCCTGCGGACGGCGAGCTTGCTGCCGCTGCCAACTGGGCGGGCGAGCAGTTCGCCGCCTATTTTGAGGGCCTGCCGAGCAATTTTGAGCGTGCAGAGCGCCTGGTCGCGGTGGGTGGCACCGTCACCACTCTCGTGGCGCTGGTTCACGAGCTGGAGCCGTATGATTCGAGCTTTGTGCACCTGCGCGAGCTTTCGATGGAACAGATTTCGGCTGCTATCGAGCACATGTCTGTGTTGGACGCGGACGGCATCGCCGCGCTACCGGGTGTGCAGCCCAAACGCGCGGGCGTGATCTTGGCTGGCGCCGTGGTGATTCGCGAGCTCATGCGTGCCGGCGGCTACAAGACGCTCACCGTAAGCGAGAATAGCCTACTCGCCGGTATGGCCGCCACCATCAACGAGACTCTTGACGGTGCAACCCCCACCATCGCCTGGACCCCGAGTCTGAGCGCCCTTTAACCGTCTCCCTCTGAGTTGCGGTGAAATAGTTCCTAAATGGGCCGGTAAACGGCCAAAACAGGAACTATTCCACCGCAACTTAAAGCCCCATCGGCGTCCAAAAGAAACGAGCCCGCATCTCTGGAGGAAGCGGGCACGAAAAGCCAAATGGTAGGGGCGGTGGGACGTCCGCGTATTTGCTGCGCAAATCCGCACCGGCTTCGGCCGCCTGCCGGCGCCCTCGCCGGCTCGCTGCGGACGCTGCGCGTCCGCTTGACGCTCGCCCCCTCGCGGGTTCGAGTCCCACCGGCATCCAAAAGAAACGAGCCCGCGTCCCTGGGGGACACGGGCTCGAAAGCTCCATATGGTAGGGGCGGTGGGACTCGAACCCACAATCCTTGCGGCGAGAGATTTTAAGTCTCCTGCGTATGCCAATTCCGCCACGCCCCCGTGAGACTAGAAGTCTAGCACAAGCCGTCCGTTACGCGTTGACGGCCATCGAGTGTTGGCCCGACTTCTCCAGGAACTCCTGGAACTTGGCTTCGTCGCCCTTGTTCTTGTACTGCAGGGCCAGCAGGTATTCCAGGCGGCAGCTCTTGACCTTGTCGTCACCGGCCTCCTTGAGCATGCGCTCCAGCTCGGGAATGTCGTTGTGGCGCTTCAAGATCATCGTGTCGTACATCAGTTGGCATTCGTGCGCGACTGCCTCGGCCTGACCGCCCTCAAAGCCCTTGATCTCGTGCAGGAGCTCCTTGGATTTTTTGCGGTCCTCCTGGCCAACGTAGTAGTTAAAGGCCTTAATCACCAGGTCGACGCGCTGCATCTTGGGCAGATTGAGTCCCAGCAGCAAATCGAACATCTCGTCGGCGCGCTTGTGGTCCTCGCGCAGCAGATAGGAGTTCAGGCGCAGGTAGTCGCGGTTATAGCGCGGGTACAGCATGCTGGTGAGTTTGCCATCGAGCAAGCGATCGAACTCGTCCCACTGCTTGGCAACCATAAGCTGCTGCAGGCGCTTAAACGTGGTGCGTTTTTTGACGCTAAAGAACACCGACACGGCGATACAGATGATGACGACGGCGGTCCAGAGGGTGCGGGAATCGGGCATATTGGGGTCCTTAGTCGCTCATAAAGCGAGCGGTATGACAACACGTACTAGATGTATTATACGCAGCGCGCAAGCAAACTGGCATAAAAGCTCATCGAGGCTGAGTGCCATCGCTCGCTGCGGTACACTTACCTAAAGTAAACCACGAAGGGAGACATTACCTATGAAGAAGATCGTTTTGGCTTGCGGTGCTGGCGCTGCTACTTCCACGCTCGTTGCCCAGAAGGTCGCTACCCTGCTCGACGCCAACGGTTATGCCGGCAAGTATGAGATCGTGCAGTGCGCCATCTCCGAGGCCAAGGATTACTGCGACGAGGGTGCCGACCTGCTGATCGCCACCACCGTTGCCCCCGAGGGCCTCACCTGCCCGTACGTGAGCGGCGTGCCCTTCATGACTGGCATGAACCGCGTCGCTGCCGAGAAGGCCGTTCTCGACGTCATGGCTCAGTAGGCGCTGACTGTATGAATGAGCAGAACGCCAATCCGGTCGAGCTCTTTGGCATGCGCGTTGCCCATGTGGGCATTAACGCCACCGACCCGGCAGACGCCCTGGAGATCGCGGAGCTGTTCTCGACGATGATGGGCCTGCCCGTCATCGAGACCCCGGTTTCGTACTTCAACGATTCGCTGGTCGAGATCATGAAGCAGAACGGTCGTGGCACCAAGGGCCACATCGGCTTTGCCGTTAACGACATCGATGCAGCTGAGAAGTGGTTTGCCGAGCGCGGGCTCGAGGTCAACGAAGAGTCGCGCGCGCTGCTGCCCGACGGTGGTACCAAGCTCGTGTACTTTAAGCGCGAGTTCGCCGGTTTCGCCGTGCACCTGTGCCGCGAGTAGCGCACAAGCTGCCATAGCTGGCAAAAAGGGATAGGGTCGCGTGGCCCTATCCCTTTATTTATGCCGAGGGGCTTCCTATCGTGGCAGGCGAATCGTAAAGCGGCTGCCGACCCCTTCGACCGAGGTCACACCGATGACGCCGCCGTGGCTGTCGACGATCCACTTGGCGATCGCAAGCCCCAGGCCCGAACCCTGTGCACCGACATCGCGCGCGTTGTCGGCACGGTAGAACCGCTCGAACGCGTGAGCTGCGGATTCCTGGTTCATGCCGATGCCCTCGTCCTCAACGCTTATGTCGATCGTGCCCGCGCCCGCATCCGGCGCTACGCCAAACGTGATGGGCGTGCCCGCGTCCGAATACTTGGCGGCATTCTGCACGATTACGCGCAGAGCCTGCTTCACGAGCGCCACGTCAACGGACGCGTCGCAGCGCGGGTCGCTGGCAAACGCAGCGTCAAAAGCCAGCCGATATGTGTGCCCGGCATCAATCATCTGCGATTCCTCGCACACCTCGCCGACCAGTGCAGCCAGGTTGGTATTCACGCGCCGCAGCACGGTGCGGCCGGCATCTCCGCGTGCCAAAAACAGCAGTTGTTCCACGAGCTCCTGCATGTGCTCGCTTTCGGCCTTGAGCGAGGCGATGGACTCTGCCAG
>CAUBWQ010000078.1 GCA_958439775.1 uncultured Collinsella sp.
GCTCCTCCTGCGTCAGCGTCTCCTCGCCTTCCAGGTACTTCATCATCAGCTCATCGTCAGCCTCGGCCACCAGCTCGCACAGATGGTCATGGGCTTCCTCGGCCTGGGCACGATACTCCTCGGGAATCTCCGACTCAACGGCTTCGGTGCCGTTGCAATGGCGCGCCTTCATGCGCACCAGGTCGATGATGCCGTCAAAGTCCTCGCCCTCGCCCCAGGGAAGGGTCACGGCGCCCAGGCGCGTGCCAAAGCGCTCCTGCAGCAGGCCCATCGTGGTCGCAAAGCTGGCCTCGGAGCGCGACAGGCGGTTTACGAACACCGCACGCGCCAGGCGCAGGTCCTCGGCGGCATACCAGAGCTTAACCGTCGTAGGCTGCGGGCCGGCCTCGGCGTCGACCACAAACAGAGCCGTCTCGCAAACACTCATCGCGGCAAAGGCGTCGCCGATAAAATCGGGGTAGCACGGGGCATCGAGCACATTGATGCGCGCGCCCTTCCAGTCGATCGGCGCGATGGTCGTCGAGATGGAGAATGAACGCTTGACCTCTTCAGGGTCATAGTCGAGCGTGGGCTTGGTACCGTCGTGGCCGCCCAGGCGGGCGGTCTTGCCGGAAAGGTGGAGCATGGCCTCGGCGAGTGAAGTCTTGCCCACCCCGCCTTGGCCTACGAGCACCACGTTCCTTACATTGCCGGTCTTGGGAGCACCCATGATGACCTCCTTGCAGGGCCGCGCGCAATGCGCGACGCCAACGGGGAGAGTTCGCGGTCGGTGCCATCCCGGGAGCAGCATGGTCGGCAACCGAGCCGACTCACCCTCCAAATGTCCTATGCCACCACCCTACCCTCACGGGCGGCCGTCCATGCATACCTTTCGGCGCACGTATGAATACAGGCGGCGAGAGGAAGAGACAAGCTTGTGAGGCGATTATTGAACCCCGTCGATGCAAACAAAAAGCCGCCACAGACCGTAAGACCTGCGACGGCTTCGCCTCAATTAATAGTTGAGTAAATACCTGAGCCTATCCCTCGATACGGCTCAAGAACTCACGGGTGCGCTGCTCACGCGGATGGTCGATGACCTGCTCGGCAGGGCCCTCCTCGACAATGCGGCCGCCATCCATAAAGACCACGCGGTCGGCAACATCGCGCGCAAACTGCATCGCGTGGGTCACGATTACCATCGTCATATTCTGCGCGGCAAGGTCTTTAATGACACGCAGCACCTCGGCCGTCAGCTCGGGATCGAGTGCCGAGGTCGGCTCGTCAAAGAACAGGATCTCCGGATCGAGCGCCAAGGCGCGGGCGATACTCACACGCTGTTGCTGGCCACCCGAAAGCTCACATGGCACCTTGTTCTCGTTGCCCGTAAGCCCCATCTGCGCGATCAACTCGCCCGCACGAGCTTCCGCCTGCTCGCGCGGGCGCTTAAGCACGCGGATCGGCGCGTCGATGATGTTTTTCATCACGGTATAGTGCGGGAACAGGTTGTAATTTTGGAACACCAGACCGAATCGCGAGCGCGCCTGCTTGGGCACATCGCCCTTCGCATAGACCGCGCCCGAACCCGCATCCGTCGCAACGGCAAGGTCACCAAACGAGAGCGAGCCTCCGTCGAGTGTCTCGAGCAGCGTGGCACACCGCAGCAGCGTGGACTTGCCGCCACCCGAAGGCCCGATAATCGCCACGACCTCGCCACGCTTCACCTCAAGCGAGATATCCTTGAGCACCTCATTGCCGCCAAACGCCTTACGTGCGTTTTCGATTTTCATCACTGAGTTAGTCATGATAATAGTCCAGCTTCTTTTCGGCGGCGCCCAGCAGCATCTCGACCACAAAGTTAAAGACCCAGTAAATCAGCGCCGCGATCGCAAACGGCACCATACTCACCTGCGAGGCGACCAGCGCCTTGGCCGTCGAGAACATCTCACCCACGCCAATGGCAAACGCCAGCGACGTGTCCTTGACCAGCGTGATAATCTCGTTGCCCATCGCCGGCATCACGATATACAGAAACGTCTGCACGCGCGAATAGCCCAGCACCTCGGCGGCCTCGTATTGACCGCGCGGAATGGACTGCAAGCCCGAGCGATAGATCTCGGCAAAGTAACCGGCGTAGTTGATGATGAACGCCACGACGCACGCCGTCCACTTGGAATCGGGCGTGAGCGAAATGCCAAACACGTAGTACGGGGCAAAGTAGATGGCAAACATCTGCAGCATGAGCGGCGTACCGCGCATGACCGAAATGTAGATGCGCGCAATCCAGCGAAGCGGCGCGATTTTGCTCATGCGCATAAACGCCACGGGAATTCCCAGCGGAATCGACCCCAACAGCGTCAGCACAAACAACTGCAAACTGACCAAGAAACCCTGGCCAAGCATCTGCATCATGACCTGAATAGACATTACTTGAGCACCCAATTATCGAAAGACAAACCATAGCTTGAATATTTATCGCAGAGGTCCTTGACCGTGCCGTCCTCGTAGAGCGCCTTGAGCGACTCGGCTACAGCATCGGCCGACTTGGTGTCGCCCTTCTTAAAGCCAACGGCGTAGTGCTCGCTGGACAGCGGCTCATCAAGCTGCGTATAAGCATCGGGCTTGGCGGCAAGCTGATACTGGGCAATCGAAAGGTCGCAAGCCACGGCATCGACCGCGCCGCTCTCGAGCTGCATAAAGGCCGTGTTGTACTCGCCGATCGTGTCGAGCGTGGCAAACGTCGCCGCCAGATCCTTCTGGTCACCCTCGAGCACATCCTGCGCAGCGGAATCGGTCTGGGTAATCACGGTCTTGCCGGCAAGATCGTCCCAGCTCTTGATGCCCGCGTCCTTCTTGACCACGAGCACTTGCTCGTTGAGCATGTACGGCTCAGAGAACGTGTAGTCATCCTCGCGCCCCTCCATGGTAAAGCCGTTCCAGATGCAGTTGATGGCGCCCGAGTTAAGCAGCGTATCCTTGGCGTCCCAGTCGATGGCCTCGTATTTGACCTCCCAGTCCTGCTTATCGGCAACAGCCTTGGCCAGATCGAGATCAAAGCCGGTGTACTCACCATCGTCGCCCACAAAGCCGTACGGAGGATAGGACTTATCAAAGCCCACCACGAGCTTCTTGGACTCCGCAGCACCCTTCACATCCTTGGCCGCGGCAGAGCCAGCAGCGGAGCCCTTGCCGGCGCCACCGCCGCAACCGACAAGACCAAGGCCAAGCACCGTGGCGAGCGAGCCGGCTAGACCAACAAACTGACGACGAGACATATCGGTATTCATGGTATTCCCCCTTGATGGCACTTTAGTTAAGTAAAGTGAGTCGTGTAACGTCCAGAATCATACACTCTACCTTGATAAAGTACAAGGGAGGGCTTGCCCGGCATGGGCGGGGAGCAAACATCGTTGGACTTATCACTGACACGAAATGGACGCTTGCATATCGTCCGCTAGCTTGGCACGGTACAATGCTTTCAGATTTCAATTTGTAAATTAGTGGGGTTAATTCATGGCAGAATCTCGTGCGGAGCGTAAGGCTCGTCGTGCTTTGATCGAGGCGGCTGAGGGGTCGAAGGAGGAGAAATCTTCTACGAAATCCAAGTCTTCTAAAGCTGCAAAAAGCAAACCGACCAAGAGCAGAGCTAAGACCAAGCGTTCTGACTCTCGTCGAGGCGGGGATAAAGCGCCTCAGACTCGTTCCAAGCGCTCGCATAAAGATCGGGTTTCGTCTGCGCGTAAGGCCGTGGACCCCAAGTCTCCCTGTTCGATCATGAAATCTTGCGGTGGGTGCACGGCGCTCAATCGTCCTTATAAAAAGCAGTTGGCGGCTAAGCAGGCTGCTATGGAGGAGCTGTTTGCCGAGCTTTGTGAGCGCGAGAGCATTGCTGTCGATCCTATTCGCGGTATGGGCGTCACCCTTGGCGACCCGGGTAAATATCCTGCGCCGCGTGGCTTTCGTCATAAGGCTGCCACTCCCTTTGCTCCCGGTAAGGAGGGCGCTGTCCGTTGCGGTTTCTTTGAGCGCGGCACGCACAAGATCGTTGCCGTACCCGAATGCCCCGTCGAGGCGTCGGGCGCTCGTCAGATTCTCAACGGCATCGCACGCGAAGCTGAGCGGTTGCATATTCCCGCCTTTAACGAGGACAAGCATCTTGGTTTGCTTCGCTATGCCGTCATCCGCTGCGGTTGGCGTACCGACCAGGTCATGGTTACGCTCGTGACCGCCCAGCGTGACTTACCGCATGCGCAGGAATTCTTTGAGGCCGTCGCCGCACTCGATCCGCGCATCGTCACCGTCGCCCAAAACATCAACGGACGCCCCGGCAACGCCATCCTCGGCGAGGAAACCCGCATCGTGTATGGCGCCAAGTGCATGCGCGACCAGCTACTCGGCTGCGAGTTCGATATCTCCCCCACCGCGTTCTACCAGACCAACCCGCAACAGACCGAGCTGCTCTATCAGCTCGCTATCGACGGCATGGATTTGCACCAGGGCGATGTGCTCATGGATGCCTACTGTGGCAGCGGTACCATCGGTCTTTGCGCAGTTAAAGATGCCCAGAAAAAGGGCATCGGCATTATGCTGCTCGGCGTGGAGCGCAACCCGGCGGGCATTGCCGACGCACGTCGCAATGCCGAGCTCAACGGCCTCACCCGCAGCGCCTGGTTTATGGCCGACGACGCCACCGATTGCATCCTGGATGCCGCCGATAACAACGAGCGGGTCGATGTCCTTTCCATCGATCCGCCGCGCGCCGGCTCTACCCCCGAGTTCCTCGAAGCTGCCTGCGCGCTTAAGCCGCGCCGCATCACCTATATCAGCTGCAACCCCGTAACTCAAGAGCGCGACCTGCATCAGCTCCTCGACGGAGGCTATTGCCTGCTCAAGATCACGCCCGTCGACATGTTCCCTCACACCGACCACACCGAAACCGTAGCGGTCCTCGAACGCCGCTAACCGACCTCAGTAGATTTTTGGGACAAGAAAGGGGGCGACCCGCCTGGGCCGCCCCCCCTCGCTTGGTTTATAAACTCCGCTACATCCCATTGCGCAGATCGCACACGCCGGCTGCCGCCATCTCGCGCAGCAGCGTCTCGCGGTCGCGCGTCACGATCAAATCTAGCGGGAAGTGAATCTCGTCGAGCATCTTGCGCGCGTGATCGAGCTTGCCAATGGCCATGCCAATGTGGGCATCGGTTGACACGCCAATGCCCACGCCCAGCTCGGCGCAGCGCTCGGCGATCTTGCGGCATACGGCCCAATGCTCAGTGTCGACACCGTGTTCAAGACTATGGTTGTTGATCTCGATAATCTTGTGCTTGGCCTTAGCTGCCAACAGCACCTCGTCGATATCGAACGGCACGCCCGAACGCCCCGTGTGACCCAGCATGAACACCTTGGGGTACTCCAGGGCATTGATATACATCTCGGTCGTCTGGGCCAGCGTCGCGCCTTCAGCAATCTGCGGATTATGCACGCTCGCAACCAAATAATCCAAATTTCGCGTAACCAAATCGAACAGCGAATGCTGACGGCTGTACGAATCACCGGCAATATCGAGCGTGACAGGAGTGTCCTCGCCAAACAGGCTTCCGTCCAGCGAAACTATATCGGCCTCGGCACCACGCAGCACCAGCACGCCGCTCCAAATGCGCGGCCAGATATCCTGGTTGATAAAGAATTGGTAACTGCGCAGGTCATTGGGG
>CAUBWQ010000079.1 GCA_958439775.1 uncultured Collinsella sp.
GGTTTACCCACACGACGACGGACGTAAATCACGGGCATCTCAAAGGAGCCCGTGCCATACAGTCGATTGAGCTCGGACATTTCCACTGTTCTTCCGATAAACATAGGGCCATCCTTCCTTTGCGTTATAGCTAGCTATATTATACCTTACTATAATATAGCTAGCTATAACGTGATTCGACAAGCGGCGCACGAAAAGGGGCGATACACCGCCGCACGTGGACCGTTCCGGAAAATGTATCCCGTTCTGGAGCCAAAAACTGGGCCGTAGTTTCCGCCAAACATGCCATCCGAAAAGCGTGTCCCGTTCTGAGCCTGAATTCTGGGATGCACTTTCCGCTGAAGCTTCTACCGGAAAATGCATCCCATTCCGAGCGCTCATTCCGGGTCACGGTTTCCTCAGGTACAAGGCGACGATCCGCCGCCCTTATCACATGCCTTCAAATATGCGATCCAGAAACACAAAACAGCAGATAGAATGCTCTTTTTCAAAAAGTACACGTCTCGAAACTTACCCAGTCTTCATAACTCGCTACCGTTCAAGGTCGCCGATTACCGCCCACCGATTCGGATGTAAAAATGTCGCCGAAAACAGGTCATCTACCTGCATGGTTAGATTTTGGTCAGCTTTTGGTCAGCTGAGCGGCAAGTTCCAGCTGATACGTTTTTGCTACCCAAAAGGAGGCGGTAGCTCATGACCCACTGCAATGACCAACTCATCGACCAGCTGTTGAACCAAGCCGAACAAGAGGGGCGCTGCCTGATTCCCCCGAGCACGGCGATCCGAAAAGCGCTCCTTCGGCGCACCGGCGACACGGTTGTCTCGCCCATGCCGGGGTTGTTTGCGCGAAAAACGCGCTGGGATGAACTCAACCGAGCGCAACGCCATTGCGAAATCCTCCGCGCCCTTGCGATCATCCACCCCGATTGGACGTTCTGCTCGTTTTCGGCCGCCTGCCTGCTGGGGCTCGAGGTCTCGTGGCGACACCTGAATGTCGTGCATGTCTGCAGCTCGACAAAGCCGTCGGCTCGCCCAGGCGTCCGAATCCAGCGGCATCAGATTGAGCCGGCCGGAGCAATACACAGAGCCGGCATATCGGTAACGCCGCCCATTCAAACGGTGACGGATTGCCTGCTGCAAACTGGTTTTGCCGACGGCATGCCCATTGCCGATTCGGCGATCTCAAAGCTTGGTCTAACGCGAGAGCAGCTGATGGCGGCCGTCGAGCAACGAGCGAGCACTCGCAACGACCGGGCCATCCGCACCGCCCTCACGACACTTCGGTATGCCGACGCCCGCGCCGAGAGCGGTGGAGAATCAGTCGCCCGCGCCGTCATGATCGAGACCGGCTTCGCACCCGACCAACTGCAATACGAGCTGACGGACCCCTTCGATTCGACCGAGACTATGCGAACGGACTTTGCCTGGGAGCGCCAGGCGCGGGAGCTCACGTTGGGAGAACTCGACGGGTTCGTCAAATATACCGACCAGGCCATGTTAGCCGGGCGCACCACCGCCGAAGCACTCGTTGCCGAACGGCAACGTGAAGCGCACCTGTCGCTCTACGGCCATCCCTTGCTGCGCTTTACCATGAGTGAAGTCCGCTCGACAGGAGTGCTCGCAAAAAAGCTGCAGACAGCAGGCATCCGGCAGACCGCGCTGCCGACATGGCTCAACGACGTGGACCTGTAGGAGCTGCTAGGCCACGCATCGCCGGATCGCACCCCCCCCTATTTGGGCCGCGTTTTCCCAACGACCACGCCAACGGAAAGCGCGTCCTAGCCTGGACGCTCAAAACGGGATGCACTTTCCGGATGGCGGGCCTGGCGGAAAGCGTGTCCCGGAATCCCGTCTCAGAGCTGGACAGGCTTTCCGGTTGAGTCCTTCAGCGGAAACCGCATCCCGGAATAAACGCTCAAGCTGGGATGCACTTTCCAAGTGAGCGGTTAACGGAAAGCGCATCCCATTCTGAGCGCCGAATCCGGGACACAGTTTCCGCATGCGGAGGCGCTCCAAACAAAAGGCCCCGGCTCGCGATGGGGCTGGGGCCAAAGGTGCAGCGTATGTAGTTGATGTTCAGCGCGAACAGCCCGTCAGCAACGGCCGTGCGCGCCCTACCCTACCCGCGGTGACGGGCGCGGCTGTAGGGCGTATCCACCATGGGCAGATCTGGACGCAGCTTACCGTCAAACGCGCGGTAGGCATTCTGCACGGCGGGCGCCGTGGGGATCGTTGCGATCTCGCCGATGCCCTTGCCGCCGTATGCCACGGGCAACAGCTCGTCCTTCTCCACGTAGATGGCGTGGATATTCGGAATCTCGGGCGCGCGGAACAGCCCGAGGGTGCCGTACCTGGCCTGGGGCACGCAGTCCTTGAGCGGCCAATCCTCGGTAAGCGCATAGCCCATACCCATGAGCACGCCGCCTTCGATCTGACCCTGGATGGAGATGGGGTTGACCACCTTGCCGGAATCGTGTGCGGCATAGACCTCGCTCACGCGACCGTCATCATCCAGAATGACCACATGCGTGGCAAACCCGTAGCAGATGTGGCTCTTGGGGTTGGGAACGTCGGCGCCCAGCTTGTCGGTCGGCTCCAGGTACACGTAGCCAAACTCGCATCCCTCGAGCGCCTTGATGGCAGCCGCGGGATCCTGAGGATGCATACCCTGGTCGGCGACGAGCTCCTGCGTGCGCAGCTGATAGGCGCGACCGTCGTCGTACTCGATCTTGACGCCGTCGCCGTGGGCGCTCACCGGGCCAGTAGGCGCAGGCTTGCCGGCCTCGACGTCAAGCATGGCATCGCGCAGCAAGAAGGCGGCACCGCGCACAGCCTCGCCGGTCACGACCGTCTGACGCGAGCCAGACGTGGTGCCGGAGTCGGGAGCGTTCTCGGTGGAGCACTCGCCGTTGGCGATGCAGCGAAGCGGCAGGCCGCATGCCTCGGCAACGTCTTGCAAAAAGACGGTGTTACAGCCCTGGCCAATGTCGGACGTGGCGGCATAGACCACGGCCGCGCCGTTCTCGATGCGAATCTTGCAGCGGCCGGCATCGGGCAGGCCCACGCCCACGCCGGCGTTCTTCATGGCGCAGGCAATGCCGGCGTGTCCGGGATGCGCATAGTAGGCATCCTTGACCTCGAGCAGTGTCTCCTTCAGCGCCGTGGAGCAGTCGGCAATCTGACCGTTGGGCAAAACCTCGCCCGGCTCGATGGCGTTGCGGTAGCGAATCTCCCACGGATCCAGGCCGACCTTCTCGGCCAGCAGGTCGATTAGGCTCTCGAGCGCAAACTCGGACTGGCAGACGCCAAAGCCACGGTACGCGCCGGCGGGCGGGTTGTTGGTGTAGTAGCCATAACCGCGAATGTCGGTGTTCTGGTACTTGTAGGGGCCGACAGCATGCGTGCAAGCGCGCTCGAGCACCGGGCCGCACAGCGACGCGTAGGCGCCGGTGTCAAAGTTGATCTCGCAATCCAGGCCGGTAAAGTTGCCCTCGGCGTCGCAACCCAGCGTAAAGGTACCGTCCATGGCATGACGCTTGGGATGGAACGCGAGCGACTCGGCACGCGTGAGCTTGCACTTCACAGGACGCTGGAACTTATAGGCAGCAAGCGCGGCCAGGTGCTGGATCGAAACGTCCTCCTTACCGCCAAAGCCGCCGCCCACGAGCATGGTCTCGACGACCACGCGCTCGGGTTCGCTATCCCAGCCAAACATATGGGCACACTCTTTGCGCGTGTCGTAGGCACCCTGGTCGGTCGACTGCACCTTGACGCCGTTCTTGTACGGGAAGGCAACGGCGCACTCGGGCTCCAAAAAGGCGTGCTCGGTAAAGGGCGTGGTAAAGCGCTGCGTCACGGTGAATGCGCTCTCCGCCAGCGCCTTGGCGGCGTCGCCACGCGTCACGTGACGGCTCTGGCATACGTTGTCCTTGAGCTCCACCGTGTTGCCAAAGGCAAAGAAGCTGTCGTGCAGGCGCGGGGCATCGGCAGCCCTGGCCTCGGCGATGTTGCGCACGGGCTCCAGAGGCTCGTAATCGATCTTTACGAGCTTCTTGGCCTTCTCGAGCGTCGCCTCGTCCTCGGCAACCACCAGCACGATGGCGTCACCCACGCAGCGGGTGATATCGCCCTGAGCAATCATGACGTCCCAGTCCTGGATAAGGTGGCCGACCTGGTTGACCGGCACGTCCTCGGCGCGCAGGATGCCCACCACGCCGGGCAGGGCCTCGGCCTTGGAGGTATCGATGGAGAGCACACGGGCGCGCGGGTACTTGGAGCGCACGGCGCTGGCATAGGTCAGACCCGGCTGATCGAGCTCGTCGATGTCGTCGGGATACTTGCCCTCGCCGAGCACCTTCTTGCGCACGTCGATACGGAAGGCGCGCTTGCCCACGCCGTAGTCGTCGCCGCGCTCCAGATCCTCGTCGATCTGCTTTTCGCCGCGGAGCACCGCAGCGGCCAGCGCAATGCCCTCGATAATCTTTTTGTAGCCGGTGCAGCGGCAGACGTTGCCGCGGATGGCGTACTTGATCTGCTCCTCGGTGGGCTCGGGGTCCTCGGCGATGAGCGCCGCACCCGCCATGACCATACCGGGGATGCAAAAACCGCACTGCACGGCGCCCACGGCGCCAAAGGCGTACACAAAGGCCTCGCGCACGTCCTCGGGCAGGCCCTCGACGGTCACGATGTTGCGGCCGGCGGCAAGAGCGGTGGTCAGCACGCACGCCTTGACGGCTGCACCGTCCACATGGATGGTGCAGGTACCGCACGCGCCCTCGGAGCAGCCGTCCTTGGCGGAGTGAATGTGTAGGTCGTCGCGCAGGTAGCGCAGCAGCGGTTTATTTTGGGTCGTCGTGCGCTCGACGCCGTTAACGGTAAAAGTGAATTCCTGTGCCATGGTGATTCCCTTCTACACGCCGGCGGCGATGCCGGTGCGGTCGTGGATAGCGCCATGCGGGCAGACGACGGCGCACATGCCGCACGACAGGCAGTCCGCGCCGTCGATATGGGCGCAGTTGTCCTCGATGCGGATAGCGCCGGCGGGGCACTTTTTAGCGCACATGCCACAACCGATGCAGCTCGTGTCGCAGATCTTGCGGGCAATGGCGCCCTTATCCGTGTTGTTGCAGCGCACCAGGATGTTCTGGTAGCCGGGAACGAAAGCAATCACGCGCTGCGGGCACGCCATGCCGCACAGGCCACAGCCCGTGCACTTGGAGCGGTCCACGCGGGCGACGCCGTCGACCAGTACGATGGCACCGTGGGGGCAGGCCGTGACACAGGCACCACAGCCAATGCAGCCTTCGCTGCAACGGGCGTCGCCGCCTGCGGAAGCACAGCCGCTTCCGCAGGCAACGTAGGCCACGTTATGTTGAATGGATTTGGCCATAAGAGACTCGCCTATTTCTTAAGAAGGTACGAATAGTTGTCGCGCACGGCCCTGATGGTCAGGCGGACGGCCTCGGGCAGACCGGTGTTGACGGCATCGACCGAGACGGTGCGGACCGTGCCGGCGACGCGGACCTTAAAGTGATCCTCGTCCACGGCCAGGAAGCCCTCGTTCTCGGAGTTCTCCATGTCCTCCTCGCTCCAGAACAGGGTGAGCTTGTCCTTGTAGGGACGGCCCTCCTGGTAGGGGCAGAACACGGGGCAGTTGCCGC
>CAUBWQ010000080.1 GCA_958439775.1 uncultured Collinsella sp.
GCGAGGAGAACGTGACATCGGCAAGACCGCGGACGGACAGCCCGACCACCTCGTGCGGATGAGCGCTTACATATGCGATGACATTGCGTTCCGCCGGGCTCGCGCTGAGCTCACGCTCGCGAAGCCGCAAAAGCAATCCGTTTGCCATCTCAAGCACCTCCGTTGAGAAGAATTAAAGACCAACGAACGATTCGTACCGGATACAAACAGCTTTTGCGGTACATTGTGCCGCATCGTGGCGCACAAAGGGCGAGCGTTCTACCGCTCGCCCCTCAAATCCGACCGCTCGGAAATACGCGCGACACAAAATAATTCAACGAGGTTGCATTATCAGAAACGGGTTTGTTACCGGCTAGCGCCTCGCATGGGCGCCGATCGGCCGAGTCGCATGGCGCACCAACGCCGCTGCCAGCAATACCAACAGCATGGCGGTGACATAGCCCGCAGCATCGAATCCTAAATCGATAACGTCGAAATGCCTGCCGGGAACAAAGATCTTATGCACCTGGTCGCCAACGGAGCAGGCAGCGCAAAAGAGAAACACAGGCACGCAACGGGAACACACACTCCATGGACGCCTGGAAAAGCAGACCACGATCACCGAGGCGAACAATCCGACGAAGAAAAACTCTACGGTATGGGCGACGCGACGGACGTTTGCGCCTACCCACATGCGAATGGAAGCAAGTCGACCAGGCTGGACCGTCGAGGCAGCCGGATTGGTACTCTCAGTCATGCCGTCCCCCGCCTGAGTTTCACCCGTGATGCCGGTAGCCTGAACGCTCGCAGCCTGACCCTCCACCACGCGCGCGGTGGACTCGCTCAGCAACGACGTCTGCACTGCGTTTTGCTCCGTCAGCACCCAGATGCCCGCCAGCGTTGCGGCGAACAGAGCGATCGCGGTCCACCCGATTATTTTCTTCATGTGCGCCAAGGGCCAACCTCCTTTTTTGAATATCAGCGAGTGTAGCCCCAAATGGCATCGTCACCGTATCAAAATTTGAATCGCAACAGGAAGCGACAAAGCGACGCAAACCCCTACCCCGCCTCGCGCACCCAGCGATCGAACGTCCCCACGCACACGCCCAGGCACTTTGCTGCCTGGCTGCGGGTAATATCGCCCGCCTCATAGCTATCGCGCACCAGCTCAACCTGCGGAGGGCACGGCTTGCGAGGTCGACCGAAACGGACCCCTCGCGCCCGCGCCGCTGCAATTCCCTCCGCTTGGCGCCGATGGATATTCTCGCGCTCCACCTGCGCCACGTAGCTCAGCAGTTGCAGCACAATATCGGCAATCAGGACGTTGGTCACATCCGGCGCGCCGCTGGCCCTAGCGCGCGTGTCAAGCAATGGCATGTCCAACACCACAATAGCAACCCCGAGCTCCTTGGTAATGCGTCGCCATTCCTCAAGAATCTCGGAGTAATTACGACCAAGTCGGTCGATAGAAAGCACCACCAGCACGTCCCCGTCTCCCAGGACGTGCAGCAGCTCGCGATAACGCGGTCGATCGAAGTCCTTGCCGCTCGCATGGTCGGCATAAATATTCGCTGAGCCCACGCCATAGGCGCCCAGCGCATCCAGCTGCCGATTCAGATTCTGATCGCGCGAACTCACCCGCGCATAACCGTACACCGTCGCCATCTCATCCCCGCTTTCTTGTAAACCTGCCAAAAGGGACAGGTTTATTTTGGTAGGTTTTACCTCTCAAATAGCAGGTAAGCGGGCGGCCGAGCAGACGGCAAGGTAGTCACGATTCAAATGCGAAGGGCGGTCCCGAAAGGCCGCTCTCCGCTCCCCCACCATGAGTCGGGATTTGGCTAATGGATAAGCTTGAAGTCCAAGTGCCCACGCGTGGTATTGACGCGCGAGACCTCGATAATCACGCGCTGCCCCAGCTCGTAACGAGTCCCCGTGTCGGCGCCCGTCAGCGTAAGCGCGTCCTCGTCGAACTCGAACCACTCGTTGCCTAGGCTCTTGATCGAAACCAAGCCTTCGACCTGCGTTAGATCCAAGCGCACAAAGAGGCCCATGCTGCTAACCCACGAGACGGTTCCGGCATAGCGCTCGCCCAGACGGTCCTCATAGTACTGGGCAATCTTGATCTTTTGCGTCGCATGGCTCGCGGCATCTGCCGCGCGCTCGGCATCGCTGCATGCGCGGCAGATCTGCGGCAGAATGCGCGTCAGCGACTCGCGCCCCTTGCCGATCAGCCGCGGCGCACGGACCAAGGCGTCCTTGCCGCCGAGCTGCTCATAGGCCAACTGCAGTTTGAGCACGCGGTGCACCACCAGATCGGGGTAGCGACGGATGGGACTCGTAAAGTGACAGTAGCACGGCGCGGCGAGCGCAAAGTGGCCCTCGTTGCGCGGCTTGTACAGCGCGCGCTGCATGCTGCGCAGAAGCAGCGTGTTAACAAGCGGTGCGTTGGCCGTACCGGCGGCAGCATCAACTGCAGCCTGCAGCTCATCGGGGCTCCCCAGGGCAATACCGGCAGCACGGCGATCGTCGATGATGCTTAGCTGCGCCAGCGCAACGGCGGCACCGTGCAGGCTATCGGGGCTCGGATCCTCATGCACGCGATAGCAGGCCTCGATATCACGGTCTGCCAGCCACTCTGCAACGCACTCGTTGGCGAGCAGCATGGCTTCCTCGATAAGCGACGTGGCACACGAACGCTCACGCGCCACAATCTGCACGGGTACTCCGTCCTCATCCAGCAGAGCACGAATCTCGGCCGTGTCAAAATCGACTGAGCCGCGGGCGCGACGGATACGACGGCGTAGTTCGGCGAGTTCGTTGGCGGCGACAAGGAAATCGCCGAGGTCGACGTTGTAGCCGCGGGCGGCCTCCTCGCACGCAAGACCGCGCTCAAGCGCTTCCTCGCGCGAGGTCTCGGCAGCCGCAACATCCTCGGCCGCACCCTCCAGCACCGAATACTCAACCGCGCCGGCACGCACCAGCAGCGCCTCGGCGCCGTCATAGTCCATACGCACACGCGAGCGAATCACGCTGGGGTACGGATCGTAATGCCGCACGCGACCCTGCGCATCGAGCTCGATATCGACGGTAAACGCCAAACGGTCCTCGTCAGGGCGAAGCGAGCACAGGTCACAGGACAGGCGTTCGGGCAGCATGGGAAGCACGCGATCGGCCAGATACACCGATGTCGTACGATGGCGAGCCTCAAGATCGATATGCCCGTCCCAAGCCACATAGTGTGAAACGTCGGCGATATGCACACCCAGCTTGTAGCCACCCTCGGGCGTGCGCTCCAACGAAATGGCATCGTCAAAGTCGCGCGCGTCGACCGGGTCGATCGTGATGACAAAGCGGTCGCGCAGATCGCGGCGGAGCGGGTCCTTAAGCGCCGCGGACACATCGAGCGAAAGCCCCTCGGCCTCGTCCAGCGCGGCCTCGGGATAGCTATCGGTATAGCCGTAACGCGCCATCACATATTGAACGCCCAAATCGGGCGCGTCATCTCCGCCAATGCGGCGTTCGATCGTCACAGTGCCCGATTCCAGGCGCGTCGGGTAGGTCAAAATGCGCGCGACAACGGCATCACCCGGGTGGACGCCCAGACGATCCGCCGAGGTATCCTCGGGCAAAATGAAGAAATCGGCCTTCAGGCGCGAATCGAGCGGCTCGATCACACCAAGCGGACCGGCGGTCTGGTACGTGCCCACCACGCTTATGGCTGCACGCTCGACCACGCCCTCGATCACGGCGCGCCGCTCACCGTGCGGGCTGTTCTTAATGCTCACGGCAACGGTATCGCCATCCATGATCTCGCGCTTACCGCGGCCCATGACCTTGTAGTCGCCGTTTTCGGTTACAACGTAGGCGCTGTGCTCATGGAGCTGCACGCGCCCGGTCAGGCTCGGACGGCGTTCGCTGCGCACCGGCCCGCGCTTATTGCGAGCTCCACGCTTATGCTTGTTATTGCGCCCCATGGCGCCTCCTAACTATCGATTGCGAACTCCAAAGAGTCTACCCAAATGATTCGCTTTCCTGCCGTCCCCTAGGAATCAAAAAACGGGCCGCCCCATAAGAGACGACCCGTTGGAAGGGATGAATTCCAGGCATGCCTACACGCGCAGGTAGCGGCGCATGGCGATGGCAGAACCAAAGAGGCCGATAATCACGCCGACCAGAATCAGCGCAGCATAGGTCACCAGGTAGTACTGCATCGGCAGGGCAAACGACATCCAGCCGATGCTCTCCTGCAGACGCGGAATCATCAGATTGCGCAGCAGCTCCAGAACGCCGATGGAAAGCAGCGAGCCCAAAATGGCCTGCAGTACGCCCTCGGTGATAAACGGGCCACGAATGAAGCCGTTGCTGGCGCCGACCAGACGCATAATCGCAATCTCACGACGACGCGCCGTGATGGACAGGCGAATCGTGTTGTTGATGAAGATGAACGCGATAAAGGTCAGCAGGCCGACGAGCACCACGGCGGCAATACGGATGTAGTTGGTCACCTGGAACAGGCGGCTTACTTCCTCCTGGCCATACAGTACGCTCGCGTTGACGTCGCCGTCGTCCGCGATCTTTTGGAAGTCGGCATTCTTCTTGAGCTTCTTGGCCGTGCTCTCGACCTGAGACGGATCGTCCATCTCAATCGCAAACGAGGCGGGCAGCGGGTTCTGGCCGTCGAGCGCGCTCATGGTGGCGTCGGCGTTACCCGACATCTTGCTCGTATACTCGGCCAGCGCGTCGTCCTTGTCCTTATAGGTCACGGACTTGACGTTATTCCATGTCTTAAGCTCGGCCTCAAAAGCCTGAACATCGGCCTGATCGGCGTCATCGCTAATGAACGCGTTGATGACAACCTGATCCTCGACGGTACCGATCACGGAGTTCAGCATCGCGGAGCCCATGATGAACAGGCCGATGATAAACAGCGAAAGGAAGATCGTGATGACGGCGCCGAGCGAGGTAGTCCAGTTACGGAAGAAGTGGCTGATTGCCTCTTTGAAGGAGTAGCCCACGTTAGTTGGTGCCATAGTTGCCGTAACCTCCCCTCTCCTGGTCGCGGATAACGTGGCCGCCCTCGAGGGCGATCACGCGACGGTGCATGCTATCGACCATCTCGCGGTCGTGCGTGGCGACGATCACGGTGGTGCCGGTGCGGTTAATACGCTCGAGCAGCTTCATGATTCCCAGCGAGATCGCCGGGTCGAGATTGCCCGTCGGCTCGTCGCAGATCAGCAGCGGCGGACGGTTGACCATAGCGCGGGCGACGGCAACGCGCTGCTGCTCGCCACCGGAAAGCTGGTCGGGCAGCGAGTCCATCTGATCGGCCAGGCCGACCAGACGCAGCACCTCGGGCACCTGGCTGCGAATGACGCCCTTGGGCTTGCCGATGCACTGCAGGGCAAACGCCACGTTTTCGTAAGCGGTCTTTTGCGGCAGAAGCTTAAAGTCCTGGAACACGGCGCCAATCTGGCGGCGCAGGAACGGAACCTTGCGGTTCTTGATCTTCATGAGGTCCTGACCGGCAACCAGGATGCGGCCGCTCGTCGGCTTGACGTCGCGGTTGAGCGTCGAAAGCAGCGTGGTCTTACCCGAGCCGGAGTGACCGACCAGGAAGACGAACTCGCCCGGATAGATCTCGATGTTAATGTCGTCGAGTGCAGGCTTGTTGGGCT
>CAUBWQ010000081.1 GCA_958439775.1 uncultured Collinsella sp.
GCTGCGGGAGATAGAAAACGGAGACACATATGTAGAGGGCACTCCAAGACACTTGGGCAATGAAAGACCCGAGTACAATTGCTATTCCCGTAGCGATTGATTGCGCGGCGAGCAGCCGAGCGTTGATGGTGAGGAAGCGCTCTCCTTGACCGGCATTTCGAACAATTTCATATAAAAGTGCTTGTTCGGATCCCGATTGAAGGGAGTAGGCGAGCGCCTCAACAAGGGAAAGCACGACAAGAAAGGGACCTGAGAGCAGCAACATGCCGGCCGCATGGAAGAAAAGCAGCAGCACGCCCACTTGAATCGAAAACTTCTTTCCAAAGAAATCGCCTATCAGCCCTGTTGGCAGCTCGAGGACGACCGTTGCAATGTTAAACAGGGCTTGATAAAGCGCGATTTCCGTGACAGACATTCCTTTCTCCGCAAGGAAAAGTAGAAACACTCCCCGATTTAAAACAAATCCCGTGAGAACGAAAAAGGCGGAATAGATGTGCAGCTGCGCAGTGGCATTCTTATTCATTTGGCACTTCCATCAACTAATTATGTCAGGCCACTCGCTACTGACTCGAAGCCTGAAGTGTTCACAGTTGCTGTGGCGAGCGGTAAAGCTCTTGAACAGTGTATCAATGGAATACATCCGAAGCGTTTTCGGCAGCATCATCGGCGAAGGCGGGATTAGCCTTTACACGGCGCTCACCCTCGATGTATTTGACGATTTGATCAATCGTCTGGTTGGCGTGGCTCTTGAGCTTGCGCTCATAGAAGAAGAGGCCGAGCTTGCCGCGCGTGCCAGACGTGTTGCCACCCACACCCTGAAAATCCTCGGTATAGGTGAGCTCGCAGGCACCATCGCCAGCAGGTACAGCCTCATAGCGCATGGTATTGATGCCCGCCGCATACTGAAAACGGACCTCATAGAGGCACGGGTAGTCAAAGTGCTTGATCTTAACCTTGATCGCCGTGCCCTTGGCCTTGCCTTTTGCGGACTGGGCGCGTTTCTCGTACTTATAGCCATTGAGCTTGTTGCGGCTGGGACGCTTGCCCGTGGCGTTCTCGATATCCTGCATGATGGACCCCGCCAGAGCGTCAAAAAGCTCCTCCGGCGTCACCTTAAGCGTTTTGGTGAGCTGCATGATGGCTCCTTATTCGTTTGAACCGTTCGAGCCATTGTACCGCCCCAGGCTCTCCCATGCGTTGCGGTGAAATACGGACTGTTTGGCGGCTTTTTTGGCCAAAACAGTCCGTATTCCACCGCAAGTTATCTGAGGACTAGAAGTTGTAGGTGACTACTTGGGGCTCGGCGGGATTGACGAAGAGAGTCGGATCGGCCTGCTCCACGCGGACGAACTTGACGGTCACAGCCTCAAAGCCCGCCTTGCTCAGAACATCAGCGTAGACGCGCGCCTGCAGGGCGTGCTTCTCCTGCAGCTGGTCCGGCGTCTCGTCCGGCGTGCCGCCCGTCTTATAGTCGATGACCAGCGCGCGTGACGAATCCGCCGGGTTCGTCGCCAGTGCATCGATGGCGCCTTCGGCATATGCGCCGTAGCGAGCGATGTCCTCGTCCTCGCAGCCCAGCGAAAAGAACGGCACCTCGGCGCGAACGCACGGCCACGCGAGCAGGTCGGCACGAACCGACGACTTGAGCCAGCGCTCCAGAGCGACATCGAAGCGCTCGCGCTGTTCTGGCGTCAGGTGCCACAGGCGAGCCAGGGCGTCGGCACGCTCAGCGGGCAGCGCATCGGCACCCATCTCGATGAGCCACTGGCAGGCGGCGTGGAAGGCCGAGCCCAGCGCCATGGGATTGCCGGCGGGCTCGACAGCAGCCACGTCTGCATCCGTCATCTCCGAGCCATCCGACTCTGCATCATCGCCGGACTCGTCCATGGGCACACGCGCCTCGGCGGCACGGTCTTCTGTCTCGGCATGGAGCGCCGCAGCGATTGACGAGTAGCTATACGAGTCACGCACCGGAAACGGACAGATGCCCATGCGCACGCCCACCGCCTGGGGATACACGAGCTCAAACGCATCGGGCTCGGGGTCGGCAGGACCGGGGACGATTGTACTGGCCGAATCGTCGGCAGCATCTGTATCGGCATCGCCACGAACAAGCCTGCCCTCGGCATCCAGCGAAGCGTTGGCCTCAAACGCCTGCTCGCCAAAGGTAAAGCCCGCGAGCGAAATAAGCTCGTAGTCGCCCGGCTGGGAGTTGTCGAACACCAGGCGGTCGGCATCGAGCTGCGGCATGTCCAGAGCGTCGGTCGGCAAAATACGGCGGAGCACGTCGTAGGTCAGATCGGTCTCGACGTCGAAGGTCGGCGCCGTCACCTTGCCACGGCTCACGCCAGCATCCATCGCCAAGATCACCAGCTCGCGCGCACGCGTCATGGCAACGTAGAGCAAGCGGGCCCGCTCCTCGAGCGAAAGCCGCAGGTCGTCGTTGCGCAGGCGAGCAAATGCCTCGGCGGGAGAACCCGTCGCGCAGACGTCCTCCATGAGCTCCGGCGGCAGCCACAGCGACGTGCCCTTGCCCTTAAACGCATGCTCAAACTGCTTTTTAACGTCGTCGCCCTTCACAAAGGTTCCGTCGGCGAGCTTAACGCCGTCGAAGCGTGCCGGCAGTGCCACGACCTGCGCTCCGCCCTCGACGCGACCCATCTGTGCCGCACCCGAGGACTTACGCACACCAAAGCACTCCGCGACCGCCACGACCGGATATTCCAGGCCCTTGGAGGCGTGCACCGTCATGATGCGCACCGCGCCGTCACCCTCCTCGTTGAGGGCACCCGGGGCTTCCTTGCCCGCCAGGAAGCGGTCGAAGGCCAGCGCGATGGAACGCGGCGAGTTGCCGAACTCGGCCTCCGCCTCGGCCACGGCGTCGAGCGCCTTGAGCACGTTGGCGGCAATGGCCTTGCCCTCGGGACCACGCTGCGCCAGACGCACGAACCAGCCGGAGGCGTTGACCACGTCGCGCGCGATCGCCGCGAACGAATCGCGGCCCACGCGACGAAGCGCATAGCGCAGCACCTCGCGGGCGCGCGTCACGAGCGGCAAGTCTTGCAGGCCCGGCACATCGGAATCGCTCATGATGCCCGCATCGATGTTGCGACGCGAGGTCTCCCCCGTCTCGCTATCGCGCTTGGTCGCCAGCGCCAGGAACTCCTGGGCGCCGAGTGCAAACATCGGCGAGGCCAGCAGCGGCATAAGGCCCTGCGCCGTATCGGCCGGATTGGCGAGCGCACAAACCAGGGCACGCACCGTCTGCACCTCGGCGGCTTGGGAAAAGACCGAGCCGCCCGCGATGACGCAGTCGAGCCCCTGGTCGCGGAAGGCCTGGGCATAGACGTCTGCGTTGGTCATGCGGCCCAGCAGCAGCACCATGCCGCCCTGGGGCTGGCCGGCATCGGCAAGCGAGCGGAACCGCTCGGCGATCGCACGGGCCTTTGCCTGTGTGCGTTCCTGCGTACTGCCGCCGGCAACAAAGAGGGCCTGGCGACGCGAGGCGTCTGCCACCAGCGTGTCCTTGCGGCCGTCGCTCGCCTCAAGGTCCAAAAAGCCCTGCATCAGGCCGCCGTCATCGCCGTCGAAGACGCGTGCCACATAACGCAGCACCTCGTCGTGGCTGCGGAAGTTGCGCACGAGCTTGACGAGTTCGCCAGCAGGGGCGTCAGTCATGGCAGTCGCCTCGGGCGCGGCAGACGAGCCCACCTTGCGCTCCTGGCGACGGAACACCTCGACCTCGGCGCCGCGGAAGCGATAGATCGACTGCTGCGCATCGCCCACGGTACAAAGCGCACGCTCCCCCGCACCCGTCAGGTAACGGATCAGATCGACCTGCATCTGGTCGGTATCCTGGAACTCGTCGATCATGACCATCTTAAAGCGGCCCTCGTATGCCGCTCGGATGGCCGGGTAATCGCGCAGGGCCTCGTAGGCCATGCGCAGCAGGTCGTTATTATCGAGGGCGGACTGGGCAGCCTTCAGCGCGCGATACTCGGCCTCCACGGAACGGGCCAGGCCCACCAGCGCATCGAGCGCCGGGCCACCGCAGGCAAGCACGATATTGATAAATGCATCGGCGGCCTCCGCCTTGAGCAGCTCAACCTGCTCCTTGGGGAACGCCTTGCTCGCACGCGGCATGGTGCACGACATCATGAGTCGCGCCGCATCGGCCATGGTCTTGCCGCTCGCCTCAAACGCGTCGATGGCATCGAGCGCCGTCTGCGCCTTCTCGGTCGCCGCCTTGCTTGCACCCAACGCCGCGCGATAGGCGTCGGCAAGAGCCGAGGTATCGGCCTGGCCGCGCGCCACGCGCACGTCGTCCATACCGCCCGGCAACTGGCTCGACAGCTCCAGCAGGTCGCGCACCAGACCCCTGATGGTCGTACCGGCGCCAAAGGAACCGCCCTCGCCCGCCATGGGATACCAGGCGTAGAGGGCCTTGAGCGATGCCGCGAGCTCGGGGGCGGCATCGGGTGCCGTCGCGCGACCCAGCACATGCTCAACAGCCTGATCCATAAGCTCGTCGGTATCGGTGAGCACCGTGAACTCGGGGTCGATGCCCAACTCCAGCGAGTGCGCGCGCAGGATACGCGAGCACATGCCGTGAATGGTCGAGATCCACGCATCGTCGACGGTCAGGGCCTCCTCGCCCATGCCCTCGTCGATAAGCGCACGGCGCACGCGGTCGCGAATCTCGGCCGCGGCGTCCTTGGTAAAGGTGATGGCGAGCACCTGGTCCAGATGCTCCACGAACGGACCGCATTCGGGGGAGCGCGCGTAGACGATGCGGCGCGTGAGGGTAAAGGTCTTGCCCGAGCCGGCGCCCGCCGAGACAAACAGCGGACGGTCGAGCGTCTTGACGATCTGCAGCTGTTGCGGCATCAAGGTCGAAAGATCCATGGTCTACACGTCCCTCCTTACAAACGTACCTTCGTGGTTATACGAGCAGCGCGCATGCGCGGCCTGAGCCGACGCCGGGTCGACGGCGGCAACGTTGCCTGCCTCGAGCTCGCGCAGGCGCTCGGCGATGCCGGCCTCCACGCGATCGAGCAGAGCGTCGAAGTCCATGCTGCCACCCTCGCCGGGGAAGCCTTTCTTAAGGCCCGGGATGCGACCGTCGCCGCGCTCTTCCTCGAGCAGCTCGGCGCTCGCGGCACCGCGCAACGCCGGTTTGCCGCCCTTGGTCGAAAAGTAGAGCGCCGCGCGGGTGTCCAAATCCAGCGCCCGGCGCATGGCCCGTGCATAGATAAGCGTCTGGGTATGGGGCGGTAGCCACCGCGGGTCGTCGATGGGCGCCGTGCCCGATTCCTCGTCGCGCACCGTGGGGTCGGCGAGCTTAAACTCCTCAACGCCCGTGCGATGCTTGTAGTCGATCACCACGGCACGATTCTCGGCGTCCACGTCCACGCGGTCGATGCGCCCGCCAAGCGGCCAACCGGCATACTCGACCTTGAGCTCGTTGAAGGCGAACTCCAGGTAACGCGGGGCAAAGGGGGCAAGCGCCTCGGACTCGTAGGCAAGCACGCCCTCCAGCTGCGGCAGAATCTCGGCCACCTGGCGCTCCTCCACCGCAGAGAGCGGCACCAGCGGGCCCTCCGTGCCTC
>CAUBWQ010000082.1 GCA_958439775.1 uncultured Collinsella sp.
GGGATTGGTCAAAATAGTTTGACTATTAGCGGCTAAAATCGCCCGGCGCTAACACCGTACGCACCATAATATTAGCGGGCGAGATATCGCGATGGACAAAGCCCTCGCCCACCAGGCTCATACGGCAGAGCAAATCGAACAGGTCGCGACCCAGACGCGCCGCCACGAGCGGCGACAGACGTCCGGCATCGTCCACGGCGAGTCGCGAACGCAAGCGGGCAAGCGTCTCGCCCTCGACCCATTCCATGACAATTGCAGGCACACCGTCGACCTCGCCCCAGCCATAGAGGCGGGGAAAGCCCTTAAGGCCCGAAAGGGCGCGATGGCATTCGTATTCCTCGCGAAACGCCACCTTGAACTTGGCGACCAGCGCCTCGTGAGCGGCATCGTCGTCGAACTCATCGCGCATCGGCAAGATGAGCTGCTTGAGCGCCACGGCCTCGCCTTGGGCGTTGACGGCACGCGTCACGCGGCCGATACCGCCACGGCGCATGGTGGCATCGTCGGCAAATAGCATCGTAAAACGACGCAGATAGGCAGGCAGTTCGTCCTGACCGAGCGCAATGGCCGGCTCAAACCCGTCGACACGCGCCAGGCGCAGGCCGACCATGGGATCGCGACCGAGCGATTGTGGTGTGGTGGATGCAAGATCGGTCATCATAGGGCAAGCGCCGCCACGTTATTGTTGAAGATACCGAGCGCGACGTCATCATCGCCGTAATGGCCGACCCATTGACATAGGTTGGTGTAACAGCCCCACAGATTGGCATACTGCTGATACCACTTTGACCGGGGCGAGAATGTCTGACGACCGAACTCGGCTCGAATGACAAACATCTCCCCGACCAGGCTGTCGCACGGCCTGGGATCTCCCGTAGAGTTATAGGTCGAGACCACGTCATTGGCACGAGAGACATAGCCGTCGAGCATGTTGTACTTGGTCACAAGCCAACTGTGAATGCTCTCTTCCTCAGCAGCGGAAAGGCCACCGGAGTTTGCATCGTTGTCAGTGTTGCCGCCCGTCGAGCCGCCGTTTCCAGACCCTCCGGTAGAGGAACCCGACCCAGAGCCGCCGCCCGAACTCGATGAATCCGAGCCGGAGCCAGAAGTATCCGAGCTACCGGGCTTTCCGGACTGCTGGGCGTCCTGCTCCTTCTGCTGCTCGACTTTATTCACCGTTGCCGCCACGCTATTGTTGGACAACCGATCGATGATCTTGGTGTTGGTGAGCACGATGGTTTTGCCATTGGCAAGCGTGACTTCGTTGTCCGGGGCCTCGGCGCCGTCTGCATCGTCGGTGCCAAACACAATATGCGCGACCACACTTGCCCAAGCATATCCAGTCGTGGTACCCAGATCACTTTTGACCTCATGCCCCACGCGCGGTTCGCGTGCGGCATACGCCTGCATCATGGACGGCACGGTCATGCCATAGGCAGAAACGCCAGCCATGACCAGCACCAGCGAGCACGACAGCAGCACGTACGCCCGCGGCGCCAAGCCCAGTCGGCGTCGCATGCGCACCGCGGCGCCGCGCTTTGTCTGAGTGCCACCGGGCCGCATGCGTTCTCCTCCAACAAAAACACGCCGCTCGGGAGCGGCGCATTCATTCGAATCCATATTTGAGTGTATCAGCGAACCCAAAAGGTTGCGCAACGAATGGGCAAATTAAGGATGCGAGTGGAAGCATCCATGCGATAAGCGGATACAAATCATCTTTGTTGCACAACAAACTTACAGTCGCACAGGGAAATTATGACTACCCCGTGCGTCGCGAGGAAAACATACGGCAGGAGCAGGCTCGCCACCTAAATCGCGCGACGGGCCTCGATGGCGCGGCCAAGCGTAAGCTCGTCGGCATACTCCAGGTCGCCGCCCACGGGAAGGCCGCTTGCCAGACGCGACACCTCGACGCCCAACGGCTTGATGGTACGGGCCAGATAGCTCGCCGTGGTCTCGCCCTCGATGTTGGGGTTGGTGGCGATGATGACCTCATGGATGTCCTCGTGGCCCAGACGCGCCAACAGCTCGCGGATGTGCAACTGCTCGGGACCAATCTTGTCCATGGGGCTGATCACACCGCCCAATACGTGGTAGAGGCCGTGGTAGCTGCCCGTGCGCTCGATCGCCTGGACGTCGCGCGGCTCGCCCACAACGCAAATGCGAGTGGTGTCGCGCATCGGGTCCTGGCAGATGGAGCACTCATCGGCCGTGGCGTAGTTAAAGCAACGACTGCAAAAGTGGACCTCCTGCTTGACCTCCAGGATGGCCTCGGCCAGGCGGCGCGCCTCCTCGGCGTCGGCCTCCAACAGGTAATAGGCGATGCGCTGGGCCGACTTGGGACCAATGCCCGGCAGACGGCCCAGCTCATCGAGCAGTTTTTGCAGACTGTGATTTGCACTCATATATATGCGTGTCTTAGAACGGCATGCCCGGGATGTTGAGGCCGCCGGTGATGGCGCCCATCTGCTTGTTGGCGAGCTCGTTGACGCCGCGGACGGCCTCGTTGACGGCAGCCATGATCATATCCTGCAGCATATCGACGTCCTCGGGATCGAGGGCATCGGGGTCAATAGCGAGGTTGACGAGCTCCATCTCGCCGTTAACGGTCACCTTGACCATGCCGCCGCCGGCAGAGGCGTCGACGGTCTGGGACTTGAGGTTCTCCTGCGCGGCGGCAAGCTGCTCCTGCATCTTGCGAGCCTGCTTCATCATCTGCTGCATGTTCATACCGGCCATGATGGCTCCTTTACGTGTGGCCGCACGCCGAGCTGCAAGGGCAGCCGGAGCACGGCGGGACTTTCAAACTCAAAAATCGTACCACGGCGCGCGGCGAGAGAGCGGGGCGGACGTGTTACCTCAGTCGATATACATGTCCTGGAGTGCAAGCCGCACCCAAAGATTATGCAAAGTTGAATAATTCGCATCTGCATAATATTGAAAGCTAAATCTTGTAGAGCCGGAATCCGGCATTTTCTGCATCCAGCTAGATAACAAAATGCCGAACCGCTGCTCGAGGCGGCGCTCATGATGGCAGGGTATAATTTGATTGTCACAGACAGCAATTTGGAGGTGCCCCCATGAATGCCCCCGACGCGCTCCAAAATATCCGCTCAAAACACCCCGTCGCATATGTGGTTCTCTATCTCTTTGTCGGCTGGGCATTGCTGGTTATCATCACCCATGCTATAGCCTTTGGAGCAGAACTGCTGATAGCCAACTCGGACCAGCCCACCGTCAAATGGGAAGCGACCGATGAGTGCACCGACGGAACCCGAACCGTTTACTACAACAGCCCGTCCCTCTACCAAGAGTTCAAGGTCAAGATAAAGGACTCCAAGATTGTCGATGCCGAACTAGGCTCTTTATTGACAATCGGAGCAACCGTCAACGCCGAGCAAGTCGAGTACACGGACAGCCATGCGACGTATCGTATCGACCTCAGCATCCTAGGCCGACCGTCACGCACCTGTCTGCTCGAATGCGATATACGCGGCACCACACTACACATGTCCGAAATACAAATGCGCCCGGGCAAGGGGTTCTCTTCTTGAGCAGTATACCCGCCCGTACAGCTACTCCACCGGTTTGAAGATGGTGGACTGACCGAAGACGCTGCGGATGAGGGCTTTGGCCTCGTCCTCGGTCTGCGGGATGCTCGGGGCTGCGCCCTGATGGCCGAAGGGGCTGCCGGCGCCGGGGTTGGACTCCCAGGGAGCTGCAGAAGCGTCCTCCTCTTTGGGGGCAGCTGCAGCGGACTTGGGCGCGGACGCCGCACCCGGCACGTCGAACGGAGGAAGATCGTCCCCGCTCGCATCGCCGGCAAAGCCGCCGACCATAGCGTCATCGTAGGGCACCTGCTCGGATTCCCACGGCGCGGGCTGCGCGACAGGCTGAGCCGTGGGAGCGGACGCGCGCTCGGGCGCACGGGGCGCGGGCTCGGTCGGGAGCTTACCCGTGGCAGGAGCGCCGGCGGGGTTGTCGGAGCGTAGCCAGGGGGCTTTGCCCAGGTCAGACGACCTGGGCGCGGGTGTCGGAGCAGCCGGTTTGGGCGCCGCGGGCTTAGGCGCCGACGGGGTCGATGCCGCTACCGGCGCCGCTTGCTGCGGCGGCGCGCTGGCGCTCGAGGATACAGGGGCCGCCGAGGACACGGGTTGCGGGTCCGCAGATGCCGCAGCCCGTGCAGATGGAGAATGCTCCTCATGTTGAGGAGCCGGCGTGCCACCCCCATCCAGGACATAGTCGACGGTACGACGACCGAAGACCGCGCAGACCGTCGGCAGGACCACCGACTGCGTATCGGCGCGACCGAGCATCTTAATGGCAAAAGTCGAACCCGCGGGGAACGAGACCGTGAGCTTGGAGCCGTCGTCGGCCGTGGCGCGGGCGTTGAGCAAAAGCCCTGCGTAGGAAGCCTGACGTGCCTTAACACGCTCGACAACCTCGGCCCATTTGCGCTGCAGCTCTCCGGCATCCTCGACCGCGGGCGTCTCGGCAGCACCGGCGGCGGCAACCTGGGCGGCATTGTTGGGCTGGGGCTTAGGTGCCGGAGCGATGGCAGGCGCGGGGGCCGCAACGGGCTGAGGCGTCGGAGCCGGCGCAGGCTGAGGTGCAGGCGCTGCAGGCTTGGAAGCTGACACGGACGCAGAACGGGGCGAAGGCTGGGCAGCCGGAACAGCAGCACCACGGTCCCAAGGCATACCGCCCTGGCGCGCGGACGTAGCAGCGGGGGCAGCGGATGCCGCCGGGGCGGCAGCGCGGGCGCCCGAAATGAGCGTCGGCTGTTGGGCAGCAGCGGGTACGGATGCTGCAGGCGCGGCGGCCTGAGCAGCAGCCACGCTCGCCGGCACGGCGGCGTTGGCAACCATGGCCTCCAGGCGTGCCACGCGCTCGGCCAATGCCTCAATCGTTAAATCAGCCTCGGGACGCGCCAGACGCGTGCAGGCAATCTCGAGCACCAGGCGCACGTCGCTCGCGCCCCTCATCTCCAGTGCGGCATCGTCGAGCACTGTCAGCACACGAGCCAGGCGGTCGGCAGGATGCTCGCCAAAGGCAGCGGCCTCGGCAGCAAGCGCCTCGGCCTGCTCGGAGCCGCCCTCAAACAACTCGGCACGGGCACCGGCAACGCAGGCAACATACACGTCGCGCACGTGCGCCACCAGGTCGCGCGTCAGCTCCAGCAGATCGTTACCTTCCTCGACCTGCGCGCGAATAAGCCCATACAGCTCGGCAACATCGCGATCGGCAATGGCGCGGGAAAACTCGCCCAGAATCTGGTCCGAAACCTCGCCTAAAAGCGAGCGGGCGTCGTCCGCATGCACAGAACCGTTACCAAAGACGCTCAGCTGCTCCAGCGTGGAAAGCGCGTCGCGCATGCCGCCCTTTGCATGGCGCGCCACGATAGCCAGCGCCTCGTCGTCGTAATCGAAGCCCTCCTGCTCGCACACGTATGCCAGGCGATGCTCGATATCCTCGTTGCCGATGCGGTGGAAATCGAAGCGCTGGCAGCGCGAGAGGATGGTCTCCAGAATCTTTTGCGGGTCGGTGGTGC
>CAUBWQ010000083.1 GCA_958439775.1 uncultured Collinsella sp.
ATGACAGGCAGGAATATGAAGCTCACTATAGAATCGATGACCTACGGCGCCGACGGGCTGGCGCACGCCGACAACGGCAAGGCCGTCTTTGTGCAGGGCGCCGTGGCAGGCGACACCGTCGAGGCCGAGGTCGTACAGGACGGCAAGTCGTTCATGCGTGCCCGCACCACCGAGATTCTGGAGCCAAGCCCCGATCGCATTCAGCCTCCCTGCCCCTTCGTGGGCATCTGCGGCGGCTGCTCGTGGGGCAATCTCTCACGCACGGCACAGCTCGCCGCCAAGGAGCAAAATCTGCGCTCCACGCTCGAGCGTATCGGCAAGTTCAGCCCCGATCAAGTCGATGAACTGGTGCAACCCATCCGCCACACCAAGGATGATTGGGGCTACCGCAATAAAATCGAGCTCGAACCAACCGTCGTCAACGGTCGCGTGCGTCTTGGCATGCACGGCGTCGATCCCCGCGAGATCGTGACCGTCGATTCGTGCCCGTTGTTCGACAAACGCTTCCCCAAGGCACTCAAATCGGTCGTCGGTGCACTCAATTATCTGAGCGGCAGCCACGACCTGGGCCTCGAGCGCGTGGGCATTCGCGCCTCGCGTCGCACCAAGGCACTCGAAGTGGCGCTCTGGACGCCTACGGGCTCTTTCCCGCGCTCGCAAGTCTCGCGCGTGTTGGCAGACGCCGCGCACCCCACAAGTGTCGTACGCGTAATGAGCAAGGGCGAAAAGAAGGCCCGCCGTGTCTCCAAGGTCGAAATGCTCGCCGGAGAGGGCTCATGGACCGAGAATATCGCCGAGGGTCAGATGCGCTTGTCTGCCCCGTCTTTTTTCCAGGTCAACACCAAGGGTGCCGAGATTTTGATCGATCTTGTCATGGAAGCGCTCGACCCGCAGGAAGACGAGCTTGCCGTGGACCTGTACTGCGGTGCCGGCACCTTTACCCTGCCGCTCGCCCGCCGCTGCGACTTTGTCGCCGCCGTCGAGGCCTACGGCCCCGCCGTGCGCGACCTGCGCCGTAACCTGGAAATCAACAAGCTTGATAACGTCGACGTCATTGGCGGAGACGCGGTGCGCGAGTTCCCCGACCAGGATGCCGACATCTTGGTGGTCGACCCGCCGCGCGCAGGCCTCGCCCCCGAGGCGATCGGCCTTATCGCCAGCACGAGTGCCCGCGATGTCGCCTACGTGAGCTGCGACCCGGCCACCCTGGCGCGCGATCTCAAACGCTTTGTCGAAGAAGGCACCTTCTCCCCCGTAAAGATCACGCCAGTCGACCTGTTCCCACAAACCTTCCACTGCGAGACCGTCGTCCACCTTAGGCGCAACTAGCCGCTTAATCATTGCTCAGAAAATCATTGGGAAATCGAGCGTGGCAAGCGGAGGTCTTCGGGGTATAAGACGGCTAATTGTATGCCGCCTATGAAAGGAACCCTCATGCCCAGCGTTGCCGTTCTCGCCGCCGATGGCTTTGAAACTATTGAATGCTTGACCATGGTCGATGTCATGCGTCGCGGCGGCGTGCGTGCCACGCTCGTCTCGATCATGCCCACGCGCGAGGTCGTAAGCTCGCTGCAGATCCCCGTGACCTGCGATGCGCTCTTTGATGAGATCAACTTTGACGAGTACGACTGCGTCGTGCTGCCCGGCGGCCTGCCCGGTGCCACCAACCTGCGCGCAGATCAGCGCGTCTGCGACGTGGTCTGCGAGTTCGCCGCAACCAAGCACGTCGCCGCCATCTGCGCCGCCCCGTTTATCCTGGGCGAGCTCGACCTGCTCGAGGGGCGCCATGCCACGTGCTTCCCTGGCTTTGAGAAAAGCTTCCCCGAAGGCGCCTATACCGGCGAGAAGGTCACGCAAGACGGCAACATCATCACTGCCAGAGGCATGGCACAGTCCCTCCCCTTTGCATTGGAGCTGCTGCACACGCTCGCCGGCGACAAGGCCGTCGAGAAGGTCGCCGAGGGCATCCAACTATGATTTTGGCTTCGCAATCGCCGCGCCGCATAGAGCTGATGCGCGAGGCAGGCTACAACATTCGCGTGATTCCCGCGGGTATCGACGGAACGCCCTTTGATGGCGAGGCCCCGCTCACGCTTGTCGAGCGCTTGGCACGCGCCAAGGCGGCTGCCGTTGCTGCCGAGTATGCCGAGCCCAATGAGCTGACGGTCGCGGCCGACACCATCGTCACCTTTGACGGCAAGATTCTGGGCAAGCCGGCAACCGAGGACGAGGCGCGCACTATGCTCCGTGAGCTTTCGGGCCGCACGCACCAGGTCGCAACCGGCGTCTGCATCGTTAAGGCAGGCGATACGGCCGCCCCGCATGCCGCCGAAAGCCTGTCCTTTGTCGATGTGACCGACGTGACGTTCTACGAGCTCACCGACGAGCAGATCGAGCACTACGTCGCCTCGGGTGAGCCCATGGACAAGGCCGGCGCCTACGGCATTCAGGGCACAGGAGGACGCATGCTCGTGCACGATATTTCGGGCGACTTCTATAACGTAGTGGGCCTACCCATCGCCCGCGTCGCGCGCGCGATTCAAAAACTCTCGTAATTGCATCTGGCGCTGGGTATCCCCCAGCGCCTACAATTTTGGCGTACCGTACGGATCCCGACCGGGCACAAGGCGCGGCGGAAAACCGATAGGAGTTAAACATGGATACACTGCTCGAGGCCATTGACGTCTGCGATGTCGATGGCTTTTGCTATGGCAACCATACGGACGAGGAGGCCGGCACCGGTTGCACCGTAATCGTGGCACCCGAGGGCGCCACCGGCGGCGTTGACGTTCGCGGTGGCGCTCCCGCTTCGCGCGAGACCGACCTGCTACGACCCGAGAACACCGTCGACAAGGTCCACGCCGTCTGCCTTTCGGGCGGATCGGCCTTTGGCCTCGAAGCTGCAAGCGGCGTCGCTCGCGAGCTTGAGAGACGCGGCATCGGCCTTCCCGTCGGCCCCACGCAGGTGCCTATCGTGTGCTCCAGCTGTATCTTCGACCTTGCCTTTGGCGACCCCACCGTGCGCCCCGACATTGAGGCCGGCATCGCCGCCGTGCGCGAAGCACTCGACCACACCCCCACCAAGCTCGAACAGGGCAACGTAGGCGCCGGCACCGGCGCCACTGTAGGCAAGCTCATGGGGCCTGCCACCTGCATGAAGGCCGGCCTTGGAGCTGCTGCCGTGGCGCTCGGCCCCATCAAGGTGGGCGCCGTGGTCTCAGTCAACGCCTGCGGCAACGTTGTCGACCCCTTCACCGGCGAGTGGGTCGCCGGCATGCGCGCCGCAGCCGATAGCGACCAGATCGTCGACATGGAACTCGCAGCCTTTGCCGCCGCCGGATCCATGCAGATGCCGCTCGACCGCACCAACACCACCATCAGCTGCATCGTCACCAACGTGGAACTCACTAAGGCACAAGCCACCAAGGTCTCCCAGATGGCCGCAGACGCCTACGCACACGCCATCCGTCCCACGCACACCACCAACGACGGCGACACCATCTACACCCTCGCCAGCGGCAAACTGGGCGCCCAGGCAAGCGCCGCCGTTCCCCTAGACCTGCTGGGCATGCTCGCCGTAAGGGCCTTGGAAACCGCCATCGTAAACGGAGCCAAAACCGCCAAAACCTCCCACGGCATCCCCGGCGCCGCGAAGTAGCCTAACCTGACCGGTTGCCCGGTGGGGCTTGGTTATGTTTGCTGCTCTACAGTCCTGGCTCGCACGAAGAGCACATTAAGTGCTCTTCGGCTCGTGCGGAACTCGCGACAAACATAACCAAGCCCCACCGGGCAACCTACCAACCAGATTCTTTTCAGCCCAGGCCCCTGTGTACCGCGCGTCGAAGATCTTCAAATTCAGGCAGCCTGACAATCGATTCTTATAGCAGAGGCCCCTTGGCCTTTAGTTTGATACAAGTTCCGCACGAGCCGGAAAGCACTTAATGTGCTTTCCGTGCGAGCAGGACTGTTCGCAGTAGCAAACTAAAGGCCAAGGGGCCCAGTCAACCTATCAGCAGCGATTACTCGGCAGCTAGTTGAATTTGAAGATCTTTGAGGCAAGACGGTATAGGCCGAGTGTGGTTTTGTCTCCGGCCCGTCCGCGCAGATTGGTGAAGAACCCGACCACGCCGTAGCGGGCACGACGATACATGCGCTCGTCGTAGGCCTTCAAATCATTCCACAGCGTCTTTAGGCGCTCGTCGGCGCAATCTTCCTCGGAAAGCTTGGTGAGCACCGAGCAGATCGCCATCATCATGGTGAAATAGCCCATCATGTACGAGCGCAGACGCGACGACTCAACATCGCTGTACAGGTGGTACGACTCCATCATGATGCGCGTCACACGGAACTGCTGGTCCAGACGCTTGACCATCGTGGCCTCGTTGACACTCTGGCCCTCGCGACCGATAAAGTAGCGATAGAGGTCGATGTCGGCGTAGTACATGGTCTTGCAACGCGGCAGCGGCACGTAGGCGTAGATGTTGTCCACATAGAACGTGTGCGGCGGCATGGGAAGGTTGGACTCGCGCAGCACATCCGTGCGATAGCACAGGCTGTGCATGAGTAGGTTCTGGTCCAGGCGGAAATGACCGATCTGATCCCAGGAAAAGATCTTTTTGCGCGGCAGGGCAAATTTGTAGCCAATAGCGGTATGCGTGCCCTCGTAAACTTTCTCGTACACGTAGTTCGAGATAAACAGGTCAACGCGCTGGTCACGCTCTTCAAAGCCACGCAGAATCGACAGCATAGTCGAAAGAGCCGCAGCATCGAGCCAGTCATCCGAGTCGACGACCTTGTAGTAGGTGCCCTGTGCCTCGCGCAGACCCGAAAGGACGGCAATACCGTGGCCGCCGTTCTCCTGGTGCACCGCGCGAATGATACCGGGATAACGTGCCTCCCACTCGTCGGCCTTATCGGCCGTCTCGTCCTTGGAGCCGTCGTCCACTACGATAATCTCGATATCGGTGGCGTAATTGCTCCCCTCCAAGATGGAGGTGATGCAATGGTCCATGTCCTTGGCGGCGTTATACGAGGGAATACCGAATGTTATGACTTTATGCATGGCAGGCGATAATCTCATCCGAAAGATCGAGGGCGGAATTGGTCACAGCGTCCATATCGTAGTAACGATACTCGGCCAGACGACCCACCGGGTGGAAGTTCGTCAGGTTCTGGACGCGCTCAAGATAGCGCTCATAGAGCTCACGGTTCTCGGGCTCAAGAATGGCGTAGTACGGCGTCTCGCCCGAGCCGGGCGTATAGGCCTTGGAATACTCCTTCATGATGGTGGTCTTGCCGGGCAGGATCTGACCGGTCATGTTCTTGAACTCGGTAATGCGCGTGTAGTCCTCGCTCGTGGTGTAGTTGACGGTGCCCACGGGCTGGAACTGGTCCATATCGAGCGTCTCGAACTTCATGTCGAGCGTGCGGTCCGGTAGCGCGCCCAGATCGAGATTGAACACCTCATCGAGCGGACCGGTGTAGACGATC
>CAUBWQ010000084.1 GCA_958439775.1 uncultured Collinsella sp.
TGGTCGCGCGCATCTCGGCGAGCACCATGTCGAGCATGCCGTCGATGCGGGCCACCTCGCCCAAGACCACGCCCGAGCGCATCGCCTCGCGCGTGTTACGGCCGATGACATGCGTGGGTGCCGAGGGCTCGACCTGGGGTAGGCGCGCCGCAGCGGCCGAGAGCGAGCGGGCGCCGAGCGCCAGACCCGGCGCGATAACGCCGCCCACAAAGGTTCCGCACGCGTCGATGACCTCAATATTGGTCGTCGTGCCCAGGTCGATCACGATGCACGGAGAGCCGTAGACGGCACGGGCCGCCACGGCGTCGGCAATGCGGTCGGGGCCGATCTCGGCCGGGTCGTCGTAGTGCACGGGCATGCCGGTCTTAAGTCCCGGTCCCACCGTGAGCACGCGTCCCGTGCAGGTACGGGAAAGCGCCGCCTTCCACGGGCGCTCGAGCGCCGGGACCACGCAGCTCAGCACTGCGGCCGCGGGAACGAGCACGCCGGGCATGCCCGCATCGGCCGCCAGCGCGGCCATGACTTGAGCGAGACGCATACGCGCTTCGTCGGCCGTAATGCTCGATGGCGTCGTGATCTCGCACGTCGCAAGCGGGCATTCCTGCGCCGCGGCCGAATCCTCGGCAAACAGGCCAAAGCGAATGAACGTGTTACCCACGTCGACCGTCAATATATATGCGCACCCATTAAGCATCGTCGGCGCTCCTTTCGTCTGCCCAGCAGTATATCGCCTACCTAAACCAGTCATCCCAAAATGACTAGGTTGCGGCTATACTGATGCGCGGTCGTTTGCGAGCTCACGCGACGGCCTTTGGTAACCCGACTTCCCGCGCCGCATCCGTAGCGGCGCTCCCGGGGGAAGCGGATATACGCAAAGGAGTTCAATATGAGCAATCCCTCGAACCGCGCCTCGATGCGCGGGCAACTCACGCTGCGCGGTGTCGTCATCGGCGTCCTTGGCTGCGTGATCATCACGGCAAGCTCGGCCTACACGGCCCTCAAGATGGGCGCCCTCCCCTGGCCAATCATTTTCGCTGCCGTCATCTCGCTGTTCTTCCTGAAGCTCATGGGCAACGCCAGCCTCAACGAGGCCAACGTCACCCACACCATCATGTCCGCGGGCGCCATGGTCGCTGGCGGCCTGGCGTTTACCATCCCGGGCGCCTGGATGCTGGGCTATGCCGACCAGATCAGCTGGCTCGACATGTTTATCGTGGCGCTCGCCGGCACCATCCTGGGCCTGCTGGCCACCGCGCTCATCCACCGTCACTTTATCGTGGACGCCGCGCTGGAGTTCCCCACCGGCAACGCCGCAGCTCAGACCCTACGCGCCACCGAGGCCGGCGGCAAGACCGGCAAGCAGCTCTTTGGCTCCATGGCCATCGCAGGCATCTACAGCGTGCTGCGCGACGCCCTGGGCGTGGTGCCCAGCATGCTGTGCACGCTCAACATCCCCGGCGTGACCTTTGCCATCTACAACTCGCCCATGCTGCTGTCCATCGGCTTCCTCGTGGGCTTCGCCCCCGTCGCCTTCTGGTTTGCCGGCGCGCTGCTGGGCAACTTTGGCATCATCGTGGGTGGCACCGCTGCCGGTCTGTTCGACGTTGTGACTGCACAGGGCATCGTCAAGTCCCTGGGCATGGGCCTCATGATGGGCTTTGGCGTCGCCGTCGTCCTCAAGGACATCCTGCCGCAGGTCGCCGGTATCGTCCGCGGTCTTGCCGCCGACAGCTCCACCGACACCGACGAGCAGTCGCTCATCTCGGGCTCCCTTAAGCTCGACGCCGGCATCATCGGCCTGGGCGCTGCCGCCATCGCCGTGATCATTGCCATCGTGCTCGACCTTGGCCCCGTTCCGGCCGTCATCGTGACGCTGTTCACCTTTGTCACCACCATCATGAGCGCACAGAGCTGCGGCCAGACGGGCATCGACCCCATGGAGATCTTTGGCCTCATCGTTATGCTCATCGTGGCTGCCTTCGCGCAGATCGCTCAGGTCAAGCTGTTCTTTATCGCCGGCATCGTAGCCGTGGCGTGCGGCCTTGCGGGCGACGTCATGAACGACTTTAAGGCCGGCGCCGTGCTGGGCACCAACCCGCGTGCACAGTGGGTCGGCCAGGCCATCGGCGGCATCGTGGGCGCCCTGGTCGCTGCCGCCGTCATGGTCGCGCTCGTCACCGCCTATGGTCCGGACGCCTTTGGACCCGACAAGAGCTTTGTGGCCGCGCAGGCAAGCGTCGTCGCCACCATGGTCTCGGGCATCCCGAGCGTGCCGTGGTTTGCGGGCGGCTTTATCGCCGGCATCGTCATGTACTGGCTCGGCATTCCGGCCATGATGATCGGCCTGGGCGTGTACCTGCCGTTCTACATGTCGCTCACGGCTTTCCTGGGCTCCTGCGTTAAGCTCGCCTACGACAAGTGGGCCGCTCACCGCGACGCCGAGGCCGGTCTTTCGGACGAGGAAAAGGCCGCCAAGGACGCCGCCTTCCAGGAGCAGGGCCTGGTTGTCGCCAGCGGCCTGCTCGGTGGCGAGTCTATTGTCGGCGTTATCCTTGCGTTTGTCTCTGTTGGCTTAAGCCTGCTGGGCTAAGCTGAGCAGCTGCTCGACAGCAACCATATTGCCTACGGCTTGCCCGGCCGGTAGCTTTCACGGCTGCTGACCGGGCTTTTTGATATCGAAACAAAGAAAGGCCGGCGCGCTGCGTTTAACAGCGCGCCGGCCTTATCGGTTAAGCTATCGAAGCGTTCCTGCTATGAACCGAAGTTCGTTGCAGAATCTACGCTCGAAACGCTACATCTGCTTGCGACGACGATCGCTCAGCGTCACACCAGCGGCCACGAGGGTGATACCGCCGATGACGAACACCTCGCCCGCAAGAGCGGAGTCATCGCCAGTCTGGGCGAGCGCGGCCGACGTGGCCTTCTTCTTGGCGACAGGAGCCTTTGCAGCAGCCTGTGCAACCTGAGGCTTGGCCTGCGGCTCAGCCTTGGGATGATACTTGTCGTACTCGGCCTGCGCGGCAGCCAGGGCATCCTTGGCATCGCCAAGCTCAGCCAGCGCGGCGGCATAGGCGTCGTTGGCATCGGACAGCTTGGCATCGGCATCGCTCAGAGCAGCCTTGAGACCAGCGGCGGCATCGACGGCAGCCTTATAGCGAGCGTAGGCAGCGTTCAGCTTGACCAGCTTCTCGTTGCCCGTCGTGCCCGCGGCAAGGGATGCCTTGTGGTCGACAGCCTCAAGATCGGCCTTGAGTGCCTCATCGCTGGCAAGCTCGGCCTTGGCCATGACGATCTCGAAATTCGCATCGACGACGGCTTCGTTGGCGGCCTCGAGCTGCTTCTGGGCATCGGCGACACCGGCGACGGCAGCGTCATAGGCGGCCTTGGCGTCGTCGACCGCCTTCTGGGCGCCGGCAAAGCGCTCGAAGGCCTTGTTCGCGGTAGCCAGCTCACCCTCAGCAGCCTTGGCCTTGGCCTGCGCATCGGACACAGCCTGCGTCTTGGCGGCAACTGCCTGCTTGGCGTCCGAAAGAGCAGTCGCGGCCTGGACATCTGCGGCCTGGGCCTTGTCTACACCAGTCTGGGCGGCATCGTCGGCCTTCTTGGCATCGCCAAGCGAGCCCTGCTTATTCGCAAGGTCCGCCTGGGCGGCATCGCGCTTGGCGGCAAGGTCCTTGACCGAAGCGGTAGCGTTACCATACGCCTCGTTGGCCTGGTCGGATTTTGCCTTGGCGGCATCGCGGGCGCTGCGAGCCTTCGCCTTGTGAGCAGCGGCCTCGGCTGCCTTCGTCTTGCTGTCAGCAAGCGTGACGTTTGCCTTATCGAGAGCCGCCTGGGCAGTAGCGGCCTCGCCCTTGGCCGCATCGAGGTTCTGCTTGAGGTACTCGATGTCGATTCCGCCGAGTGCGTCCTTCGCGGCGTCGTATGCCGTCTTCGCGGCGGCGGTGCCGGACTTAGCCTTCTCGTACTCGCCCTTGGCGGTGTTCATGTTCACATCGGCTGCGGTGAAAGCGTCCTGGGCGGCATCCTGCCCGTTTACAGCTGCGAAGTAAGCTTCCCTAGTAGTTCCAAAGTTCTTCTGCGCCTCGGCGAGCTTTGCCTGAAGCTCCTTGAGCTTCGCCTTCTGCTCCTGCGTGCCGCCTGCGTTGTATGCGGAATCGATGTAGTCGTTCAGGAGCTTCTTGAACTCGGAGACAGTGAAATCAGCCTCACTGTCAAAAGAGCTGTAATCGAAGATTGTTACCTCGGAATCGGTGTTCTTACCGCTACCGGTCGCGATGCCGATAGCCTTCGTGCCGGCATCGATGATGTTGAGATAGTGCCCGCACTCATGGTAGATGCTGCTGTAGTGCTGGTAGATATAGTAGGAATCATATCGATGGTTCCCAAGGTCACTATTCTTCTCGACGTACTTATCGAATGCCTCTTTTTCCTGAGTGTAGAGACCGGTATATGGCCAGCCAAGCGTATCCTCGGTCTCGCCGCCGGTATATGCACCGCCGCCGCCGGCAAGATTTTCTCCATTGTCCCAGTAGCAGCCCGAGTGTCCCCAGATGTTCGATGAATATGATACATTAAGGGCGGCTGCCGCAGTCATGCGGAGGCTGACGCTGAGCGCCGACTGACCGTTCGCCTTGCGGAGGTTGTTCTGGGTGTCGAGATATGTCAAGGCGTTGCGCATCTGCTCCAGGGAGAGCGGGTTGGTGTCGCGAGACATGTCATGATCGACGTACTGGTCATACCATTCGGCCTTGTCAGCGGCACCGGTCAGCATCGATACGGCTTCCTGGGCGTTCTTTTTCTGCGTGGCTGTGAACTGGCTGCCGCCGATGATGTAGTTCATGAAGCCGAACATACCCTGACTGATGACTTCCTGGTCAACGGTCATGTTGGACTTTAGGTCTGCAATCTGCTGCTCAAGAGCCTCAACCTGGGCATTAGCAGCGTCATAAGCCTTTTCCGCGGCGTTCGAAGCGGCGCAGGCTGCCTCCCACTCGCTGCGCTTCTGCTTGCGAACTTCGACAAGCTTATCGTACTCAGCCTTCTTGTCGGCCTCGGTCTGCTGGGCCTGCTCGTATGCCGTCTTCGCGGCGTCACGCTTACTGGCCGCGTCCTTGTACTCCTTGTTTGCCGCATCGTATGCAGACTGGGCAGATGCCACAGCAGCGTTGGCGGCGTTGGCCTTCTCCTGCGCGGCAGCGACGGCAGCCTGGGCGGCCTGCAGATTTGTCTGTGCGGTGGCGTCGGCATCCGTCGCGGCATTGAGCTCCGCCTGCGCGTCCTTGAGCTCACCAGCAGCAGCGATCTTGGCGGCCTCAAGCGCACTCAAGTCGACACCCGTACCCGAGACGGCAGCATCGAGCGCGGCCTGCGCCTGGTTGAACTTCTGCTGGGCGTTATCGCGCGCGGTGGTTGCGGCTGCGAGCGCAGCGGCAGCCTCCTGCTTCTTGGCCTGGCCAGTCGTCAGAGCGGCCTCCGT
>CAUBWQ010000085.1 GCA_958439775.1 uncultured Collinsella sp.
ACCCCGGTCTACGCCGAGACCGTCCCCGTCGAGAACGACGACGCCTTGGCGACCGGCCGCGCCGTGGGCCACAAGGAGGGCGTGCTCGTGGGCATTTCGTCCGGTGCCGCCGTGTGGGCCGCGCTGCAGCTGGCCAAGCGCCCCGAGAACGAGGGCAAGACCATCGTGGCGCTGCTTGCCGACACCGGCGAGCGCTACCTGTCCACGGCACTGTTCCAGGACTAAGGGCCCGTCACTTGTCGATAGGCCCAAGGCACGCCGGTCTCCCCTCTCTTCTGGCTGCCCGAGCCCATCTCGTTAGGGTATCCCACGAGACGTCCGAACTTGCTACAATGTCTGCGGCGCGGAACCAGCCTCCCGCGCCGCTTTTCTTTTTTGGCCACATGCCACCAAGGAGAACCTCCCCATGTACAACAAGCGCGTGCTCGTCGCCATGAGCGGCGGCGTCGATTCCAGCGTGACCGCGTACCTGCTCAAAAGCCAGGGCTACGAATGCGTCGGCGCCACCATGCGCCTCACCTGCCCCGCGCCCGACCCCGCCACGAGCATGAGTAAGGTCGACCGCGACATCGCCGATGCAAAGGCCGTCGCCGAGCGTCTAGGGATACCCCACCATGTGCTCGACCTGCAGCAGACGTTCGATCGCAACGTTATCGAGCGCTTTGTGAACGCCTACCAGGAGGGGCTGACGCCCAATCCGTGCATTATCTGCAACCGCCACATTAAGTTTGGCGCGCTGCTCGATGCGGCGCTGGATATGGGCTGCGACTACATCGCCACGGGACATTACGCCAAAACAAGCCAGACTGCAGACGGCACCTGGCAGCTACATCGCGGCGAGGATCCCAAAAAGGACCAAAGCTACTTTTTGTATTCGCTTACGCAGGAGCGCCTGGCACACACGATCTTTCCGCTGGCAGGCCTGGACAAGGAGCGCGACGTGCGCCGCATAGCCGCCGAGCAGGGCTTTACCAACGCCCAGAAGGCCGAAAGCGAGGATATCTGCTTTATTCCAGACGGTGACTACGCGGGCTATATCGAGCGCCGCTGCGGACATCCCGCTGCACCGGGCGACATTGTGTGGCGCGATGGCAGCGTGGTCGGGCGCCACAATGGCGCGCTGCGCTATACCATCGGCCAGCGCAAGGGCCTGGGCGTCGCGATGGCGCACCCCGTGTATGTGACGGGCGTAGACGCCGCCAACAACACCGTGCATCTGGGCGAAGCCGAGGACCTAACCGCCTCTGCCCTCACGGCCGATGAGTGGATCTGGAGCGCGCCGGACGTACGCATGGAGGCGGAGCTCGACACCGGCGGCATTCGCGTAGGCGCCAAGTACCGCTACCGTCAGAAAGACCAGGCAGCGACCCTTACGCGTGACGAAGACGGGCAAATGCTGCTAACTTTTGACGAGCCGCAACGAGCCATCGCCCCCGGCCAAGCCGTCGTCGTCTATCGCGGCGACGTCGTCCTGGGCGGTGGTACCGTGACCGGCGCCATCAAGTAGTCACATCCCCTTCATAAGTTGCGGTGAAATAGGGACTGTTTAAGCGTTTAAAACCGCCAAACAGTCCCTATTTCACCGCAACTTAGAGAGGACGGCCTCGGTCGGTACTACTGTATCAGCCGAGGCCGCTGCATCGTTAGCGCTGAACGTAGGCGCGAACGAGCTCGTAGGTGTTACGCACGCCGTCGATGTGGCTGCGCTCGTAGTTGTGGCTCGCGTACACGCCGGGGCCGATCAGACCATGGCGAATGTCGTAGCCGGCCGAGAGCGTGGCCTCGACGTCGGAGCCGTAGTGCGGGTACACATCGATAGCGTAATCGAGCTCCAGCTCGCGCGCGATGTTGGACAACGTGGTTACCAGGTCGTAGTTGTACGGACCGCCCGAATCCTTGGCGCAGATCGAAACCATGCGCTCGGTGCAGCCCAGGTCGTCGCCCACGCAGCCCATGTCCACGCTGATCATCTCGCGCGTGTCGGCCGGCACAAAGGCACCGCCGTGGCCGACCTCCTCGTACACCGTAAAGAGCAGCGAAACCTTGCGCGAAAGGGTCACTTCGTCGTCGGCGACGGCGCGGGCCAAACCCAGCAGAATCGCCGCGGACAGCTTGTCGTCCAGGAAGCGGCTCTTAATGTATCCGCTCTCCGTCACCGTGGTGCGCGGGTCCATAGCGATGATGTCACCGGTCTGAATACCCAGCTCGAGCACATCGTCCTTGCTGTCAACGTTCTCGTCGAGCAGGATTTCCATATTCTTCTCGATGGTCTTGACCGGCTCATCGGCCACATGCGCCGAAGGCTCGGTATTGAGGACCACGCCCGTGTAGACATTACCGTTACGCGTGTAGACGGTGCAGTTCTCGCCATCGGCCGTAGACCACTGATGCCCACCGAGCGTCGTGGGGCGCAGGCGGCCATTATCCTTAATGGAACGCACCATGGCGCCCAGGGTATCGACATGGCTCGCCAACACAAGCGGCTCGCCCTCGCCGCCAAGTTCAACCAGCACGTTGCCCTTATTGGAGCGCTCGGGCCCAAAGCCCATATCGCGCAACGTTTCCATTAGATAATCAGTCGCCGCACGGGTATAGCCCGTAGGCGAAGCGATAGAAGTCAGCGTCTTAAGCTGTCCAGCGATATAGGAGAGCGTCCCCTCTAAAGAAGCACTATCAGAAGTCATATGCATCCTTCCAAGTAAAACTAAGACCGAGTCCCGATTTTAACCGTTCTGCACGCGCAAGGCTCTGGGAGCCGAGCCACCTCCAGACGTCCTCCCGCCGATTTTACGCACGCGCACGGCTTACAATCCCAATCTTGCATAAATCCTATCGGTATCTGCATAGAAATGAGGAGTCTTTTTGCTTCGTCTCAGGGTACCCCACCTTGGGCCGTGCAAAAAACGGAGTATTCAGCACCGTGGGCCCCAACGACCCCATCGCGAACGACAAAACGACGCAGTTGCAGCAGTGTTGCAGGTCGTCGCAAAGCAGAAACTCAGTAACAACCCCCTCCACTCATCGATAGCCCGCCCACAATGGCTGTCGATGGGCGCCTGCGGGCCACTACGGGCCATTCAAAACGTTATGCATTTTTAAGAGCTTGCTGAATACTCCCCAAACTGCACGCTGGGAAGTGCACCACCTATCCGCAGCTGGCAGTATGCCTTGGTTTTGCCCGTCTCGGGGCATCGACGCAGCACAAAAAGCCCCGCCGTGCGTAGCGCGGCGGGGCCAGCGGCAAGTCAAAAGACCATACGCCTACAGGCGAAAGAACACCAAACGAGGCTAGGCAGCCGGGCAGATCTTCTTGAAGAGCTCGATGACGTCGTCGAGCGTCGCCTCGCGCGGGTTACCCGGGAAGCAGGCGTCGGCCATGGCGTCCTTGGCCAGGACCTCGATCTCGTCAGCCTTCATGGCCTCGCAGACGTGCGGGATGTTCACGTCGGCGGAAAGCTGCTTGACGGCGGCGATAGCGGCGTCGGCGGCCTCGTCGGTGCTCATGCCCGTGGTGTCAACGCCCATGGCAACGGCAACCTTGGCCAGGCGCTCGGTGCAAACCGGCTTGTTGAACTCCATGGCAATCGGCAGCAGCATGGCGCAGGCGACACCGTGCGGGGTGTCGTAGTGAGCGGACAGAGTGTGAGCCATGGCGTGGTCGATACCCAGGCCAACATTGGAGAAGCCCATGCCGGCGACATACTGGCCAAGAGCCATGCCCTCGCGGCCGGAGCCGGGCTGACCGGACTTGGCCTCGGCGACAGAGTCGCGCAGGTTCTCGCTGATCAGCTTAATAGCCTCAAAGTGGAACATGTCGGAGAGCTCCCAAGCGCCCTTGGTGGTGTAGCCCTCGATGGCGTGGGTCAGAGCGTCCATGCCGGTGGAAGCAGTCAGGCCGGCGGGCATGGAGGCCATCATGTCGGGGTCGACGACGGCGACCTCAGGGGCGTCGTTGGTGTCGACGCACACGAACTTGCGGACCTTCTCGGGGTCGGTGATGACGTAGTTGATGGTGACCTCGGCGGCGGTACCGGCGGTCGTCGGCACAGCGATGGTGAACACGGCGTGGTTCTTAGTGGGAGCAACACCCTCGAGGCTGCGGACATCGGCGAACTCGGGGTTGTTGATGATAATGCCGATGGCCTTAGCGGTGTCCATGGAGGAGCCGCCACCGATGGTCACGATAGCGTCAGCCTCGGCGGCCTTAAAGGCCTCGACGCCGTCCTTGACGTTCTGGATAGTGGGGTTGGGCTTGATCTCGGAGTAGAGGCTCCAAGCGATGCCGGCAGCGTCGAGCTCGTCGGTCACCTTAGCGGTAACGCCGAACTTGACCAGATCGGGGTCGGAGCAGACGAAGATCTTCTTGTAGCCGCGACGCTGGAGCTCGCCGGGGATCTCCTTGATGGCGCCGGAACCATGATAAGAGATGGTATTGAGAACGAAACGATTAGCCATTGATAGCCTCCCATCGTGTGCGGGGCACCCATTACGCCCCGCGCTATAAGTCCCATCCTAACGCTTTTGAAACAAAAAACGCGTGAGAACGTCAAAGGTGTTAAAACGTTTCAACAGATGATGAAAAATATTGCGGCAAAGGAACAGCCCTTTGCCGCAATCGGTTACTTTCGGCAGCCCTCTTTCCAAGCCTCGGCCGCAACCTTCCAGCGTAAGCGCAAGTCGCGCTCGCGGTCGATGAACATGATGGCAAACGCGACAAACAGCAGCAAGCTCGCCACGACGATGGCGTGCAGGCCCATGCGCTCAATACACCAGTTGCCCAACACGGCGCCAAACACAAAGGTAAAGATCACGCCAAAGTACAGCAGGCCGTTTTCCAAAAAGCCGCGCCTGTGGGTGATGATGTAATCGTCCACGTTTTGCAGCGCGTTGCGCAAGTTGCCGATGCACATGGTCGTAGCGATGCCGTGACCGTGGATCTTGCGGAAGCTCTCGACCTGCATGCCGCAGGCAAACGAGGTGAGGCAGTTGGCGAGCAGGTTGAAATTGCCGCCCGGGATAAAGCTCACGCCCAGCAAGATGACGGCTTCAAAGAACACCGTCACCTGACGCCAGTGGATCAAGCTGCCAAACCGCTCGTGTACCAGATCGGCAAGCATAATACCCACGGCAAACGACACCACAGGGAAGAAGTAGCGCCCCGCAAGTGCCCAGTTGCCCTCCGAGATGCTCACGCCCACGAGCAGGATGTTGCCTGTCTGCGCGTTGGCGAAAACATGGTCGCGCCCAATGTACGAATACACGTCCATAAAGCCACCGGCGAGCGCCAAGATAATGCCCAGCTCAATAGACTCCGATATCTGTTTGGCACGCTGCATCGTCGTGCATCCTCCTTGTTGACGACCCTCTCGTGCGTTGGCGGAAACATAGCCGCCGTTCATACTGTCACCCATTGACAACATGGCGTGCGCGCGAGACGGCTCCTTCGACACGGGGATACACAG
>CAUBWQ010000086.1 GCA_958439775.1 uncultured Collinsella sp.
GTCCCCGTGGTTTCCTCTCGTGGCAACCGCGACCGCGGCTAAGAAGGGAGACACATCATGAAGGTTATTCTTCTCGATGAGATCAAGGGCAAGGGCGGCGAGGGTGACGTCGTAGAGGTCGCTCAGGGTTACGCTGAGAACTTCCTGTTCCCCAAGAAGCTCGCTGTTGCCGCCACCAAGGGCAACCTCAAGCAGCTTGACGAGCGTCGCAACAACATCGCCAAGCGCGAGGCCGTCCGTCTGGCTACCGCCAACGAGACCAAGGCTGCCTTCGAGGGCAAGACGGTCACCGTTGACGTCAAGGTCGGCGACGAGGGCATCCTCTTTGGCTCCGTTACCGCCGCTATGATCGCTGACGCCATCAAGGCTCAGCTCGGTATGGACATCGACCGCAAGCGCGTCGAGCTCGGTAAGCCCATCAAGGTTGCCGGTGCCCACACCGTTGCCATCTCGCTGTACCGCGAGATCAAGGCCGAGGTTGTCGTTCTCGTCGGCGTTACCGCCGAGGAGCTCGCTGCCGAGGCTGAGGTCGAGGAGGCCGCTGAGGTCGCCGAGGCCGAGACCGCCGAGGTCGAGACTGAGGCTGCTGCCGAGTAGCATTTGCTGCAACGCAACAATCTTGTTCTAAGAAGGGCGCTCTGGGAAACCAGGGCGCCCTTTTTGCTTTTTAGCGCGATGCGAGCGCCATAGAGGGCGTTGCGGTGAGGTCTATTCGTGGGACCGTTCATCCGTTTGGTTCGGTGATGATTGGCGGCGCGCGGCGCGTTTTGGGACCATGGCTGATACTATGGATGCTCGCAAGCGATATGAATGAGGATGCTCATGGCATATGACGATAGGGAGACCGGGCTGACGGTTGAGGACCGCGGCTCAAAGTTGGGTCTTCCCCAAAACCAAGATGCAGAGGCCAATGTACTGGCCGCTATGCTGCTATCGCCCGAGGTGGTCGAAGAGGCCCAGGTCGAGCTGCAGCCCGATGACGTCTACCGGGCCATGCATAAGACCATCTATACTGCGATGGTCGATATGTACAACAGCCGCATTCCCATCGACTCCATCTCGCTGATCGATTACCTGCGCAGCATCAACAAGCTCGATGCCGTGGGCGGCGAGGCGTACATTTTGGAGTTGATGGGTCAGACCCTGTCGCTCGTCAACTGGCAGCACCATGCCGCCATCGTTCGCCGCGACTCGATGCTGCGCGAGCTGATCGGCGCCACTAACGAGATCAACGCGCTGGCATATAACGCCCCCACCGACACCAAAGAGGTTGTCGAGCTGGCCGAGAGCAAGCTGCTCAAGGTTACGGCGCGCGAGGTCAAGTCGAGCTACAAGACGTTGACCGAGTTTATGGTCGAGGCCTATAACGAGGCCGAGGAAGTGTGCCAGGCCGGTGGCCAGGCTGCGGGCGTGCCCACGGGCTTTCCGTCACTCGACCGCATGCTCATGGGTTTTCGCGAGGGCCAGCTCATCATCATCGGCGCCCGTCCTGCTGTAGGCAAGACGTCGTTCGCTCTGAACCTGGCGCTCAACGCTGCCGCTGCTGGTTATACCGTCGGCTTCTTCTCGCTGGAGATGTCGGGCAAGGAAATTGCCCAGCGTCTGATTTGCGCCTACGCCATGATCTCGATCAGTGACTTCCGCATGGGCCGCATTAGCCCCGAGCAGTGGGCCAATATCAACGAGGCCACGCAGACCTTGTCCAAGCTCGATATTCTGATTGACGATACGCCCGGCACCACAGTGACCGAGATTCGCGCCAAGAGCCGCCGTATGCTCCATAACAAGGAGAAGGCAATCATCATCTTGGACTACCTGCAGCTGGTGAGTCCTCCGCCGGGACGCCGCTCCGAGAGCCGTACCGTCGAGGTCTCGGAGATGTCGCGTGGTTTGAAGATCATGGCCAAGGAGCTCAAGATCCCGCTCATCGCGCTGTCACAGCTCTCGCGTCAGGTCGAATCCCGTACCGGCAAGCGCCCACAGCTTTCCGACCTTCGTGAATCGGGCTCCATCGAACAGGACGCCGATATCGTTATGTTCTTGGACCGCTCCGCCGACGAGGCCGAAGCCTCGCGCGACGATCGACCCGACGAGGGCGTTACGCGTATCGTCGTGGCCAAGAACCGTTCGGGCCCGATCGGCGACGTCGACCTGATGTTCCTGCCGGCATCCACCAAGTTCTATGAGCTTGATGGGGCACATGCCGAGGAGTAGGACAGGCGCCCGTTGCACGGGTATACTGGGAATGTTTTGTGCTTCTGCGTGCCGGCGTGGCGCGTAGACAGTCCATGAATGTAAGGAGTAAACATGCCGTCAACCGTTTTGGTCGGTGCCCAGTGGGGCGATGAGGGCAAGGGTAAGATTTGCGACCTGGTCGCCGGCGACTTCGATGCCGTCGTGCGCTACTCGGGCGGCAACAACGCCGGTCACACCATCGTCGTCAACGGCAAGAAGTACGGCCTGCACCAGGTGCCCTCCGGCATCATGTATTCCGACCACGTGTCGGTGATCGGTAACGGCTGCGTCGTCAACCCCAAGGTTGTCCTTGAGGAGATTGACATGTTCGAGGCCGACGGCATCACCACCAAGAACCTCAAGATTAGCGGCAACGCGCATGTCATCATGCCGTACCACATCGATCTGGATGGCGCCTTTGAGCAGAAGCTCGGCAAGAAGAACATCGGTACCACCAAGCGCGGCATCGGTCCGTGCTATCAGGACAAGATGGCCCGCATTGGCCTGCGCATGCAGGACATGCTGGACGAGGCACTGTTCCGCGACAAGCTGGAGACCGCTCTCGCCCGCGTGAACCCCGAGCTCGAGCTCATCTACAACCTGCCCACCTACACCGTGGATCAGATTTGCGACGAGTACCTGCCGATGGCCGAGCGCCTGCGCCCCTACATCACCGAGACGAGCCTGCTGCTCAACAACATGATCGACGAGGGCAAGGACCTGCTGTTTGAGGGCGCCCAGGCGACGCTGCTCGACATCGACCACGGCACCTATCCGTACGTGACGTCTTCCAACTGCACTGCCGGCGGTGCCATCACCGGATCCGGCGTCGGTATGAAGAATGTCGACCGCGTGCTGGGCGTCATGAAGGCCTATATCACCCGCGTCGGTTCGGGCCCCATGCCCACCGAGCTTTCCTATGAGTCCGAGGCCGGTCACACGCTGACCGAGGAGGGCTACGAGTACGGCGTGACCACCGGTCGTCGTCGTCGCTGCGGCTGGTTCGACGGCCCCATCGCCAACTATGCTTCGCGCGTCAACGGCCTCACCGATATCGCCATGACCAAGCTCGACGTGCTTTCGGCTTTCGACACCATCAAGGTGTGCGTGGCCTACGACGTCGATGGCGAGCGCTATACCAGCGTGCCCGAGCATCAGGTTCGCTTTGAGCACGCCAAGCCCATCTACGAGGAGCTTCCTGGTTGGAAGTGCGATATCACCGGCTGCCGCAGCTTTGAGGAGCTGCCGCAGGAGGCTCAGGACTACGTGGCGTTTATCGAGGATCTGGCACACACCCGCGTGACGTTCATTGGCGTTGGCGCTGGTCGCGAGCAGATCATCAACCGATTCTGGAAGTAATCGGGACTATTTGGTTATTGCGATATACCCCTTTGCAGCCCGGACGGGCGGCCGAGGGGTATATTTGCTTGCAAAGGGCTCGCGCGGAGCGGGCCGTTCATCCATAGAGGAGGCACCCTTGAAGGCGGACACTCAAACCATCGACATCCTGTTGTTGGGCAGCGGCGGCCGCGAGCATGCTTTGGCAGCTAAGCTCGCAGCATCACCGCGCGCCGGCAAGCTCTACATCGCGCCGGGTAACGGCGGCACTGCGAGCTGCGGCGAGAACGTTGTTCTCGACGACTGCGATCCTGCGGCCGTGGCGGCGTTTGCGCAGAGCCACGGATGCGGACTCGTGGTGATTGGCCCCGAGGCTCCGCTCGTGGCGGGCGTGGCCGACGCCGTGCGCGCGGCGGGTATTCCCTGCTTTGGCCCGGGTGCCGAGGGCGCCCAGATGGAGGGCTCCAAGCTGTTCTCCAAGCAGCTCATGGAGCGCGCCGGTATCCCGACGGCAGCCTACGGCTCGTTTACCGACGAGGCTTCGGCTCTTGCCTATGTGCGTGAGCAGGGCGCTCCGCTGGTCGTCAAGGCTGACGGCCTGGCCGCAGGCAAGGGCGTTATCGTGGCGACCGAACTTGAACAGGCCGAAGAGGCCGTGCGCGAGTGTTTTGGCGGCACCTTTGGCGATGCCGGCAATACCGTGGTCATCGAGGAGATGCTGACCGGCCCCGAGTGCTCGCTGCTGGCCTTTACCGACGGCAAGACCGTGCGCCCCATGGCCACTTCGCAGGACCACAAGCGTGCGCTCGAGGGCGACAAGGGTCCCAACACCGGTGGCATGGGCGTTTACAGCCCGGTACCCATCGTGACCGACGAGGAGCACGCCACCATGGTGAAAGTCATGGAGCAGACCGTGGCCGAGCTCGCTGCCGAGGGCATCGACTACCGCGGCTGCCTGTATGGCGGCTTTATGCTCACCCCCGCCGGCCCCAAGGTGCTGGAGTTCAACGCCCGCTTTGGCGACCCCGAGACGCAGGTCGTGCTGTCGCGCCTCAAGAACGACCTGGTCGAGGTTATGCTCGCCTGCGCCAACTGCGAGCTTGATCAGATTGAGCTCGACTGGCGTGACGAGTGGGCCGTGGCTGTTGTTCTGACGAGTGCGGGCTATCCCGGCAGCTACGAGAAGGGCAAAGTCATCACCGGCATCGCCGACGCCGAGGCCATGGAGAACGTGACCGTGTACCATGCCGGCACCGCCGTGGTGGACGGCCGGCTCGTGACCAACGGCGGCCGTGTGCTTGCCGTGACCGCGCTGGGCGATACGTTTGAGAACGCTCGCAACCTTGCCTACGAGGCCTGCGAGAAGATTGATTTTGAGGGCAAGACCCTGCGTCACGACATCGGCCTGCGCGCGCTGCGCGGCCGCGACGCCTGGGATGCCTAAAATCCGAGAGGAATGAGACGGATGGACGAGAAGAACGAAGAGCTCGTGGACGCGCAGATCGTCGAAGAGGACAGCCGCGTGTATGGGCACGCCGAGGGCGAGCCTGGTGGCGAGGTCGCTGACGAGCCGGCGCTGGTGCTGGGCGATGACGACCCGCACGATGCCGAGCTGCACGAGAAGATTCTTTCGGAGGAGTGCGCCTGGAAGGGCAAGATCCTCGACGTCCACCGTCTTGAGGTTGAGCTGCCCAACGGTCGCCGCAGCGCCCGCGATATCGTTCGCCATCCGGGTGCGGCGGCTGTTGTGGCACTGACCGAGAGCGGCAAGATCGTACTGGTGCGTCAGTACCGCACCGCCATCGACCGCGTGACGGTCGAG